>NZ_JBQLZL010000016.1:0-64683 GCF_052168255.1 Almyronema sp.
CGGATTGGTACCGCTATATTTGGGAGAGTATGAGCCGATAACAGCATGCCTGCTCTGCCTTTAATTATTGACTGTGATCCGGGTGTGGATGATGCGATCGCCCTTCTCCTTGCCCTCGCTTCCCCCGAATTCAACCTGCTCGGCATCACCACCGTTGCGGGCAACGTGCCGCTAGCCCTAACCGAGAAAAACGCCCGCAAAATTTGTCAGCTCGCTGGACGGACAGAAATAGGGGTGTATGCTGGCTGTCCGCGACCGCTGATGCGACCTTTGGTAACGGCAGAGCATGTGCATGGCAGTACGGGGCTAGAGGGGGCAGATTTGCCAGAACCGACCTTGCCCCTGCGATCGCAACACGCCGTTAACTTTTTAATTGAGCAGCTCACCCAGGCTCAGCAGCCGATTACCGTAGCGGCGTTAGGGCCATTGACTAACATCGCCGTGGCGCTGATTCAGCAACCCCAAATTTTGGTAAACCTCAAAGAATTGGTGATTATGGGAGGGGCTGTTACCCAAGGCAACGTCACCCCCTCGGCTGAGTTCAACTTTTATGTTGATCCGCATGCGGCCAAAGTGGTATTTGAGTCAGGGGCAAAGCTGACTTTGATTAGCTTAGACGTTACTCATCAGGCATTGACCACGCCAGAACGGCTAGCCGAAATTCGGGCGATCGCCTGCCCCGTCTGCCAAGCGGCGGCTGATTTGCTTACCTACTATGGCGTGGCGGATGCGCTCAATCATGGTTTGCCCGGTGCGCCGTTGCACGACCCCTGCGTGATTGCCTATTTGCTCAACGCTGATTTGTTTACAGGCCAAGCTGCTGCCGTGGCGATCGAAACTCAGAGCCAGTTGACGCTGGGTCGCAGTGTCGTAGACTTTCTGCCGGGGGTGGCGCAGGCTGCCAATGCCACGGTATTACAAACCATTGACGCCGCCAGGTTTTACCAATTGTTGACTGACCGTTTGAGCACGTATCGCTAGAGGGGCATAAAACCCCCTTACCCCCGAATCCCCTGATAGAATAAAGGCACCTTGCTCACCAGAACAACTCGATGAGCTATACAACCGAGCAACTGCTGGAAATTCTCGATCAAGAACTTCGGGCAGCCTGGAGAGGCGAACGGGTGCTGCTGTCTTCCAGCGATCGCCTCAACAACTCGGTGGTGGCCAAAGCGCTGGGTTCCGAAAAACTCAGCAAGGTCTTTGCTATTCAAGATTTTAGAGAACAGGTACACCAATACCAACGAGAACATGAGGTTTCGGGGTTGGTCTGGCATACCTGTCGCTTTCAGGGGCGTTCAATTCGCTTTCCGGAGTTGCATCCCCAGCTCACGGCGATCGCCCAAGATCGACAGACACTCATAGCTGCTAAAGCCGCAGTCATTGCCTTTTGGCGCGAGTCGTTAGGTGAAATGCGGCTTTGGCTGGCGGGACGTCCGCCGCAACCGACCACCCTAGCGCACGTAGAACGGCTGATTCATTCAACCGAATGGGCCGAAATTGACGCCACCCGCACCGAACTGTATTTGAGCCTGTGCTGGGGCGACCCCAAAGACTGTCGCTGTGACTGGGCGCGGCCTGATTCTGGGTGCGAACGAATTATTGCAGCGATCGCCGAACCCAGTTCGATCAAGGTATAGTTAGGGGCTAGAGCTTAGGAGTCAAAGGGTATGCCGATTGCAGTGGGCGTGATTGAAACCCAAACCTTTCCGGCCATTTTAGCCGCCGCAGATGCAATGGTGAAAGCAGGCCGGGTCACCATTGTGGTGCAAGATCGCTCTGAAAGTGGCCGTCAGTTTGTCTCAGTGCGCGGCCCCCTCTCAGAGGTCAAGCGAGCGGTAGAAGCAGGCATTACTGCTGCCAATGCTTGCCCTGGCTTTGCTGAGGTGACTACGCACTATATTGTGCCTAACCCCCCCGAAAATTTGGAGGCCGTCTTGCCGATTGCCTTTAGCGAAGAATCAGAACCGTTC
Source organism: Almyronema sp. (assembly GCF_052168255.1). Classification (NCBI taxonomy): domain Bacteria; kingdom Bacillati; phylum Cyanobacteriota; class Cyanophyceae; order Nodosilineales; family Nodosilineaceae; genus Almyronema; species Almyronema sp. The sequence continues at coordinate 1,974 of NZ_JBQLZL010000016.1, forward strand.
TGGGTATAGGCATTTTCTATCCGCTAAGGGCGGCAGGAAAGCTTTTCTGTCAGCGGCTTTTAACTATTTTTAGCCATTCAAGGTCGCTAGGGTGACGATAGCTAATCCTAAGCTATGCCCCAAACAGTCGGGGGCGGTCAATAGGCCGCCCCCACAAATCCGCACCATATTCTAGAAACAGGGTGGGGCAACCGTCCCAGAAAAACGGTTAAGACCCTACGCGATCGCCTGCAAGCCCATCCGTGTGGCCTACAATCGCCCGCATCCCTTCCAGCGTCGCCGGAATGCTGCGCGGATCCATAAACATCACCTTGCTGCTGCCGCTGGTGCCAATTTCTTCGCTGGTTTCAATGTAGCTTTGCGCTAGCAAAAACTGAAGCGCGTCCCGTGCCCCCGGATCGCTCTTGAGCGTGCGAGCAATGACTCCAATTGCTTCTGAGGTGGCCTGGGCTTTGAGAACTTCTTCTTGGCGGTAAGCTTGCGCCCGCAGCACGATCGCTTTTTGGTCGGCTTCTGCGTCTAAAATCGCCGCTTTTTGCCGCGCTTCAGCAGCCAGTACATCGGCTTCAGCCCGACCTCTAGCCGAGTTAACAGCCGCTTCGCGTTCGCCTTCAGAAGTGAGAACAGCCGCCCGCTTGCGTCGTTCTGCCGCCATTTGTAGCTCCATGGAGTCTTGTACGGCTTTAGAGGGCACAATGTCGCGTAGCTCAACGCGAGTAACCTTAACACCCCAAGGATCGGTAGAGATATCTAGCTCTCGCAGCAAAATTTCGTTGATTTCAGAACGGGCGGTAAAGGTTTCGTCGAGTTCGAGCTTACCCATCTCAGAGCGAATTTGAGTGAGGACGAGGTTGACCATTGCCGATTGTAGATTTTCAACCTTGTAGTAAGCCTTTTCAATATCAACGATCCGCCAGTAAACGACGGCATCAACGCTGATCGATACGTTGTCGCGGGTAATACACTGTTGCGGGGGGACATCTAGAACCCGCTCTCGAATCGTCTGGCGGTAAACGATTTTGTCTACAAACGGCACCAAAAAATTCATGCCGGGAGAAAGTTTTTTGCCGTTGTACTTACCCAGCGTTTCGACGAGGGCTTCGTCACTTTGGTTGATGATTTTGACGGAGCTAGCGGCAATAGAGCCACCAAAAATTAAGACAATCAAAAACGTAAACGGATTCATAGTTTAAATTCCTAATTAATGCAGTTCGCTTTCTGGCAAAACCAGCAGCGTATTGCCATTGCGACCAACTACTAAAACGGGCTGATCTGCCGCGATCGCTAACCGACTGTCTTCACAACGAGCTTGCCAGGAGTTGCCCTCATAGAGAACTCTGCCTGCTTGCCCCGGCGGAATAGAGGTAAGGGTGCGGGCTTCAGTCGAGTCCATCAAAATTCGGGGGGTATTTTTGGGGACAAGCCGCTTTAACAGAAAGAGAAACACCAGCGAAAAAACCATCCACAGTCCTACCTGAAATTCAAACTGTGGTACAACCGGAGTCAAAAGTGCTGTTAGAAAAGCGCTAATTCCCAAAGCGGACTCTAAAAAATCTGTGGGCAAAAGCAGCTCCATTAAGCAGAGAGCTGCCCCTATTAAAACCCAGAACAAGGCAAGGCTCATGGTTTAATCGATTTCTCTCAATAAGTGATTCAAAAGATTCAATGTCGATTCCGCAGATTTTCACGCCTCACTGCAACAGCCTCTTTGCAAAAATCCTCTAGGATTAATCTAGCCTCTTCATCCAAGTCGTGAAGCCTTTGGTTAACTTGTTGTAAGGGTACCCGACCCTCGCCTCTCAGCCTATGACCCCTTCTGAGCTACCCTCTACACCAAAAAAACGCTATCTCTGGGCTGTAGGAGCAGAGGTAGATACGATCGCTGTGGGTGAAACCTTTAGCGATCGCTATCGGGTGGTAGCGCCGGGTATATGGCTTGACTTGACGCCAGCGATCATTCCCCAAGCGCCAACGGAACTGCCCGATCTGGCGCTGCCCTATCTCAAGGCGCATCCTTATCGGCTGCATGTTCCGGGCGTTTATGACATTCTCTCGTCCACCGCCGACTGTCCTCTCTTTTTGCTCGACAATGCGCCAATTAATCGAGGTGGGCAACTGTACCCATCGCTAAAGACGGTTTGGCCGCTGACGCCGCCGCAACGACAGGTTTACTGGCTCTGGCAGATCTGGCAGCTTTGGCAACCGCTGTCGGAGTTAGGGGTGGCGGCTAGTTTGCTGTCTCTAGACGAAGAAGTGCGAACGGAAGGTTGGCGCGTTCGCATTCGGCAATTTTTGACCGTACCGACGCCAACGCTGGCTGACCTGGCGGCGGCTTGGCAAGGGTTAATTGCAGGGGCGCGTCCGCCTTTGGTGGAGGGGTTGCGCAGCCTGATTGAACAACTCCGCGCCAGAGAGGTGGTGGCAGCAGACATTACCGTTCAGCTCAACCGTTTGCTGCTGAGTTTGACCGCTACCGCTGCGCTGCAACTGCAAACCACAGGGTTGACCAGCGCTGGCCCCAGTCAGGCTCGCAACGAAGATGCTTGCTACCCCGATCTGAGCAACGCCAAGCGATCGCGCTCGGGACAAACACCTGTGCCTAACATCGCTATTGTTTGCGACGGCATTGGCGGCCACGAAGGGGGAGAGGTGGCTAGCCAGATTGTCGTGCGATCGCTACAGCTACAGCTACAGGCTTTTTTGCGAGAAACCCTAGAGCAAGACGATATTTTAACGCCCGATTTGGTAGCCGAGCAGCTTGAGGCGGGTATTCGCGTTATCAACAACCTGATTGCTAGCCAAAACGACAGCCAGGGACGCGCCGATCGCCAACGCATGGGCACCACGCTGGTGATGGCGTTACAACTGCCTCAGCGCATCCGCACCCCCACAGGCTGGAAAGCAACCAACGAACTTTATATTATTCATGTGGGCGATAGCCGCGCCTACTGGATTACGCCAGAGTATTGCCATCTGCTCACCATAGATGATGACTTGGCGAATCGAGAAGTGCAGGCGGCTCGTAGCTTGTATGTCACCGCCTCTCAGCAAGAAAATGCAGCAGCCCTGACGCAGGCGATTGGCACCCGTGAATCTAATCTGCTGCATCCTCATATTCAGCGGTTTGTAATTGAAGAAAGCGGCGTGTTGCTACTGTGTACCGATGGTTTGAGCGATCGCCAGCGGGTAGAAGACTCTTGGGCTAACTATATTGGCCTAATTGTTAAAGATATTGTTTCGCTAGAAGCTGCGGCAGAGTCTTGGCTAGAACTGGCTAACCAAAAAAACGGCCACGACAATACAGCCGTGGTGCTGATGCGCTGCGATTTGGGGGCAGATTCTGCTGTAACAGACCCCACCGGACGGCTGGCAACCTTGCAAGATACGCTCACTTACGAAATGACCGAAGCTTCAAAAGTTTTGCTCTATGGCGAAGACGATCAAAGCGATGTCATCCCCGATTTACAAACCGTGCCAACCGAAACCTCAGCTCAAAAAACCTGGTTCATGGCGTTGCTAATTGTGCTGTTGCTGGCTGTGGCGGGGGGCTTGCTGTGGTGGTGGCTCGATCGCTCCGGTCGGCAGTTGACCCCAGAGACGGCACCGAGTCCGGTCGAAACGTTAGAGTGATTTGCCCATAGGATTCATGATTCCTAAAGCTAGGATGGGGCAATCCTGTGCAAAGATAATAAGGTTGCAAGCCCATCAGTCTACTAGCGCTGTAGAGGCGGTTCGAAGGTCAGTATTCAATACGCTTATGAAAGTCGGCGATCGCGTTCGCGTTAAAAGCTCAATAACGTTTTATAACCATCCCCTCCATCGCAACCAGCCCTTCGATGCCAAAGGATTAGAAGGTACGGTCGTGCAAGTTTTAGATGACTGGCAGGGGAGAAAAATTAGCCCTAATTTTCCAATTTGTGTGGAATTTCCGGTTGAAGCGTCTAAGAAAAACTTCAAAGTTCACCTGCGAGAAGATGAACTAGAAGCGGTTGAATAGCCTCCTCAGTCACATTATCGAGTTGGTTAACGCTAGCTTGGGCAAATCCCCTCATTTGAGGGGATTTTTTGCACCTATCGGCAGTTTTAGCGAATCAAATAGCTCATCACTTCGCCTTGAGCCGGGGTGAGCAAAAGGCCGCTTTCCGGCACCACAATCTGTCGGCTCCAGCGAAACTGCTCTGTGTAGTTGAGCACATGCAGCAGGTGAATGGTTTGCTGCACGCGGGCGGCAGAACCCAGCAACAGATGACGCAGCGGTTCGCGATCGCCGGGTGCAGCCGGGGGCGTTAGCCAAAGGGGGCTGTTCGCCCCACCGCTAGGGATGGGCGAAGCCGTATAAGCCAAAAACATGAGGGATTCCTCCAAAAAGGTGTGGATGGAATCCCAAAAATTTGGCCGCCCAGACAGTAAGACAAGTCGGGACGGCTAAAATAACTCTAGCCTCCGAGACTGGTGATTTCAGTCGTGGGGGTAAGGTATCGGGCGTTGTTGGCGCAATTCCCGGTACCGCTGACCAAATTTTTGGGACAAAACCAGCTGCGGGTAAACAGCTATAGCTCAAAACGCTATCGGATTTGGCAAAACAAGTCAAGTTGTTGTGATAACTTTCAGCAAAAGTTTGCTTCGACCGTTGCGGAACGTATGGGTGATAGGGCGGTAGCCCGATCAGCCGCTAATCACAAAGCTGGTGGAGCAAATCCATTAGCTGCTGGGCGTCTGCCGGATAGGTGACATATTCATTAGCCCCTACTTGCTGATTTTGACCTGATAACGCTTCTTCAAAGCGATCGGCAATCACCACGATCGGCGTTTGCGCTGGAAACGCTAGCTGCGATCGCAGGCGTAACCCCATTTTGAGAAAGTTTTCAATAGAATCCCCCACCTGGTTGAGCAAAATTAGGTCAGGATATTTTGTTTGGTTTTGCATCCGCGCGATCGCATCGGCTTCGTCTAGTGAAATGATGACTTCAAAGCCAGCTATCATCAAGTTTTGTCGTAGCAATGGCCGAGTTTCGTCATCCATTTCTACAAGCAAAATTTCGGGCTTTTGCATCTTTTGATTTGTCTGCAAATCACTCATTCTCTATCTTACTTTTCGGCTCTAAAATCACCTAAAAATTACCCTCTAAAACTTAAAGCGTTAAAGACAGTTTATCGCCAGATAATTTTTAATTCAAAAACAATGCTTTAACGAATCAACAGGTTTCAGCAAGCATTCATTTTCAATAGTCATGAACTCCCAATAAACGATCGTATTCGTCTATAACAACCCTAAAACATTCGCAAGCAGCCGATTCTAAACCCGATCGATCTACAATTTTGACATAGCCATTGCGATACTGAATCAACCCTTGCCTTTGTAGAGCCTGAGCGGATTGCGTTACCCCGGCTCGCCGCACCCCTAACATATCGGCAATAAAGCCTTGGGTTAAATACAATTCGTCTTTTTCTATTCGCTCGCTCGACTCTAAAAGCCACCGGGCTAGGCGTTGCTCTAAAACGTGTAAACGATTGCAAGCCGTGGTTTGAGAAATCTGAGCAATCAGCGCTTGGGTGTAGCGCAGCACGATATCTCGCATTTCTTTGTTAGTGTCAAACTCTGCCAAAAGCGGCGGCGCATCAGCCCGAATCGCCTGACCCGAAATCTGGACAATGTATTCTGTTTGAGTTGTTTCTGCACTTCCCATAAAAGCGTTGATGCCTAGCAAGTCACGATTACCCACAAGCCCCGTTTCTGCCGTATTACCACTTTCAGTTGTGATCGTAATCGACAAGAGACAATCAATTGGAAAGTACAAATATTCAATAATATTGGTAGGCCGATGCAAGATAGTCCCTTGTTCTAAATAAATCTCCGTCAAATGTGGTTTTAGCTTTTGATAAAGCTGGGGTGACATGACCGATAGCAGTCGATTGCGATGAGCCAATCCGTTTCTGCTGCTAGAGTTTTCCATGCAGATATCAGAAGTAGTAGTTGGGGCAGCTAAATCGAGTAATGCTTTTAGATTATCGGTTAAGCTGACAATGGCTCTACCGTATGGGCTGAGTAAAAAAAATTAAGCAGTCTTGCCAACTAACGCTACAACAATAGAAATTAACTCGTCGTAATCGAACGGTTTGGGCAAATGCTGACAAAAGCCTGCGGCTATGGCGCGATCGCGATCGCGTTGCCATACAGAAGCCGTGAGGGCAATGGCAGGAATAGACTTTTGCTGTTTGATCTGGCGTACTAGCGAGTAGCCATTGGCATCTGCAAGGCGGAGTTCACTGATCAAAATATGTGGTTGCGATTTTTTGAGCAGGTGCAGCGCTTCTTGAGCGGTTGTGGCAGTTGTTACGTCCGTACAACCACATTGTTCAAAAATGACTTTTAGTAAATACAGCGAATCTGGATCGCTGTCTACTGCCATTACCCGAACACCCTTTAAATCGGCAAAATCGTTACTCATAAGCCAAGTAATTATGCGTTACTTCACTGCTGGTTTAAGGGGACGCATGACGTTTTTCAGGAAGCGGTCTAGGTTTGGGCGAAACTCTGTAAGCCCAAACATCGGCTCAACACATTAATAGCCGTAACTAAATAACAACTACTCGCGATAGTAGTTTAGCCGTTTGCAAGAATTCAGTACGAAACCGTACTTCTCTCTGTAAAAGTCAAAGAAACTAAATAAAATTAATACCTGTGCGTAGTAAAAATTTTCAAAGCAAGCGAATGCCTTGAAACAGCCCCCAGCAGACCTGCGTGAGGCGGTCTAAATCCAGCGTTTCTAAGCGATCGCTCGGTTGGTGATAATGGGGATTGCGCAAATTTGCCGTATCGGTCACTAAAATAGCCCGGTAGCCTGCGTCCCAAAAAGGCGCGTGGTCGCTGCGGCGGGTATCGGGGACTAGCTTTCCTCGCTGCCCTGCGGGTAGCCACGGGGCGGGCATCCCCGCCTGCGAAAGGTGTTTAGACAGGTGAATGAGGTGCGGCAGCGATCGCCAGTTGCCAATTAGCCCCACAAAGTTACCGCTCTGAGGAAAAAAGTATTTCAATCCTGGCGGGTAGTGCTGAGAACCGGGGCGATCGTCGTAGTAGCCCAGCATTTCTAGCGAGAGCATCAGCCGTAAGCGCTGGTTGGCTTTTTGCAACTGCTCCACGCAAAATCGGCTACCAGCTAGCCCGTATTCTTCTAAATCAAAGGCGACTAAGATCAACGGCGATCGCCCTGGCTGCTCAGACCACAAACGGGCTAGCTCTAGCAACACCGCTACTCCCGAAGCATTGTCGTCTGCCCCTGGCGAACCCACGACCGTATCATAGTGGGCACCCGCTAAAATCGGTAGCGCTACTGGTTTTTGAGCCGCAGGCGATAAAGGCAATAGCCAGTTGACATGGAGCTGACGGCGGACTGTAAACCGCTGCGCTTCAACCTTGCCCCACTGGGATAGCTGCTGCTGTACATACTGCCGCGCCAACTGATAGTGAGCTGTGGCTAAAAACGGATCGCGGGGGTGGCTAAGCTGCTGTAGATGCGATCGCAGGTTTTCCTTAAGTTTTGTAAGAGACGCTTGACTGGTCAATTACTAAGTTACGTAAATTGGCTGACCCCAACCGCTAAACTCAATGTCTATCATCAGGGAGATCTGTTGGTCTGTGTTTTAAGTCACACTAGTCAACACTTTATACTCACAAAGCAAACGCTAAAAGACCGATAAAGTCTAAATTGGCTAGGCAGCCCCCGTCTAGTGGCACCGATCCCAAGCTGACATAAAGTTGATACACTAGCTAATCTCTGATTCTGCATCACAGATTACAAAAGTGAGTTGTTTAAACAGTCCTGAGTGAGATCGAACTTCAAATAATAGCAATGAGTTTTTTAGGATTTGTTTGGTTAGCGTCTCTGCTGGGGAGTTTTTTCACTCCGCAACAGTTGACACAACCGCCCAACAAGGAAGCCCCTCAGCGTCCTTTTATTCCCACCTCTATCGGTCATATTCTGACCCTTGTAGGGCAACATCTTAGCCCTAGCGATTCTGCACTCCGTCCTGCAGCCGCCTATAGCTCCTACACGCCACACGGAAGCTTACTCGGTAGCTCTAAAGCATTTTCTCAAAAGTCTTCTGCCGCTTCCAGTTACGTTGTACAAGCAGATTCCCCTTCATCCGGTAACTTTTCGACTTTCTTAAGCCGAGGCGAAGACTATTCGCCGCCTGTGCAGGCTTGGTTTCAAGGGGTTGAGCAGCTAGTGGTTCGCGCTAAGCTGCTTCATGGTGGCGAACTTGGCCTTGAGCCAGAGCTTTCAGCCTTAGTCGAAAATCGCAATGCCCTATTTGCTACCGACAGCGACTTGCCGCTCAATCCGGATCCGGCGGCTGAGGGTGATATTTTGCTGGCTGACATGCTGAGCCAAATTTCAAGCGTCAAAGCGTCGAGCTTTCAGCGCTGGTCTTCAGTGGCGGATATTCAGGTAATTCAAGCTGCGGCCAAGTCAGCCGCCGAAACTAGCCAGCCCCAGGCTAAGGTACAGCAGCTAGCATTGCTTAAGCAGTGTTCTGATTGGCAACCCGTCAGCGACAGCGGCACCGAACCGCAGGCCAGCCAACAGGTTTGGGTGAAAGGTCGCTTAATTGGCACCCTCCGGGACAAAGCCTTTGCCCATCAGTTAGCTAACAAGCTACGCCGCCTACTGCAAGAACAGGTTTTGCGGGCAGAGTTGTTAAAACTGACCCAGGTACAAGGCGTTCCAGCCGCTCAAGTGGGCAACGAAATTCTGTTTGTGGCCAGCAACTTAACCAGCAGCCAGTCTGAGCGGCAGCAGCAGTGGGTAACGATTAAGTGGATCGATCAGTTGCGCCTAGCTTTAGGGGGTGAACCGCTAGATTTAGGTTCAATTCAAGCCCTCTTTTATGGCCTAACCGAAAGCCAAGAGCGCTTCTACGGTACTGCTTCTTGGTATGGCCCTTATTTTCACGGTCGCCAAACGGCTACTGGAGAAATCTTTAACCAAGAGGCGCTCACTGCTGCCCACAAAACGCTGCCTTTTGGCACCCGCCTAAAAATTACCAACCGCTTGAACGATCGCAGCGTTGTAGTTCGCATTAATGATCGTGGCCCGTATATTGGCCAGCGATCGATTGACCTGTCAAGAGCGGCGGCTCGCTGCTTGGGGAGTGAAGGTACGGGGGTTATTCCGTATGAAGCTGTCATTTTACAGCCAATTCCGGAAACCGTCGGCACTGACGATACCCTTGATGCGTCCAAACGGCGTCGTGACCTGCAAGCGCATCGTTAGGTGTCTCAGCACAAATCCACCCCACATCGTCTGAAAAGCTACAAAGTCTAGCCTCAGGTTCCCATACGATAACCACATTTCGAATGTGTTCAATCGTGTGTGAGGAGATAGATGATGCTGCGACGATGGCAGTATGGGCTTTTGAGTGTGGGGATGGTGGCTTTGCTAGGGATACTCAGTGCCAGTGGGGGTTGGCTAGGGCGTGTCGGCGCTCAAGAATCCCAAACGCACTACCTACCCGCCAATGCAGATACCGTTCACTGGGGCTATTTTAGTCAGGCGATCGCGCCTAAACTCACCGTTAACTCTGGCGATACCATTACCGTAGAAACGCTGACTCACCATGCTAACGACGATGCGGCTCGTATGGTAGCGGGCGATGCTGGGGCTGAAAGCGTCTACGCATGGACAGCAGACTTTAAAGCGGTCGATCGCCGGGGGGCGGGTTCTATTGATCCAGCAGTCTATACCAAAGGCGCTGGCGAAGGGGCTGGCGTGCATATTCTCACTGGCCCCATCTATATCAATGGCGCTGAACCGGGTGATGTTTTAGAAGTCCAAATTTTAGATGTTAAACCGCGTCCTAGCGGCAACCCTGACTATTCTGGCCGGACTTTTGGCAGCAATGCCGCTGCCTGGTGGGGCTTCCACTACAATGACCTGATTGAAGAGCCTAAACCTCGCGAAGTTATCACCATCTACGAACTAGACGCGACAGAGTCTGAAGATTATGCCACGGCTCTCTATAGCTATCGCTGGGTACCCCAAAGCGATCCTTATGGCGTTGTTCATGAAGTGATTGACTATCCGGGCGTCCCCGTTGACCACAGTACCGTTGACGAAAATTTTGAGGTTTTGGAAGGTGTGCAAATTCCGGTTCGGCCTCACTTTGGCGTCATTGGGCTGGCCCCTGCCGAAACCGATATTGTCGATTCGATTCCGCCGAGCTATTTTGGCGGCAATATTGATAACTGGCGAATTGGTGAAGGTGCCACAATGTACTACCCGGTAGCCGTAGAAGGCGCTTTGCTGTCGCTAGGAGATCCCCACGCAGCCCAGGGCGACTCGGAACTGGCAGGTACCGCCATTGAAACTTCGCTTACGGGGACGATTAAAGTAACGGTGCACAAGCAGTCGGAGTTGAGCGGTACCGTTCTCGAAGATCTCTACTATCCTCTCCTTGAAACCGACGACGAATACGTTGTCCACGGCTTTAGCTATGCCAATTATCTAGAAGAACTGGGTGAGTCAGCCCAGCAAGATATTTATGGCCAGTCTTCAGTCGATAAAGCTATGCGCGATGCTTTTCGCAAAATGCGCCATTTCTTAATGACCACTCAAGGGATGAGTGAAGATGAGGCGATTACGCTGATGTCTGTAGCGGCTGACTTTGGCATTACCCAGGTCGTTGATGGCAACTGGGGGGTTCACGGCATTTTGAAAAAGTCAATCTTGCCGCCAAACGTTTAAATACGAAAAACCCCAGCAGTCACAGCAGCATGAGGGTGTGCTAACAAGCTGGGGGTTAAAGTCATTCTCCTGAGTTAAGCATGCCCATCCCGTAGAAAGGGCTATCAACCTCAAATAAAGAAGAAGGATTCTGACCCAACAAACAGATAGTCAGAATCCTTCACTGTTTTTATTTTCATAGCCTACAGTTGTAGTCACTCTAGCCAAAGGGTAAGGGCAGCAGCAAAGCTTTTCTGTCAGCGGCTTGCAGCCACTAAAGCAGCTTAACAGGGGTGCTACTGCTATAGCTCTGCTGGCTGCTTTTAGCTATAAATGGGTGCTGATCAGAGCCAACAGGACGACTAGGGTGCGCTCACTTGTTTTTGTTACTTTCAGCAGAAAAATCAAAGATAAAAACGTTTAATTTCTCTGGTTTTTTTATAGCCAATAACGCTTTAAGCAGCCTTTTGAGACACGGCAAAATGCTGTTCAGGAACGGAGAAATTTGCCTCAGCCGCTGTTTCCCGAATAACGCGGTTAGTATCAAAATAAACTTGCCAGTAGTGATTGTTGTGGCAATAAGGCCGTACCGCTAACACAGGCCCCATCGGCGTGAACTCTAATATTTCTACGTCTGGAGCGGGTTCTACCAGTACGTTGGGAATTTGACTGACGCGCTCTTTAAACAAAGCGATCGCATGTTTGTGGTTCACATCATGGTTGAGCTGAGCGACGAGGTCAACCCGACGGAAAGGATTGGCGGAAAAGTTTTGAATCGTGTCTGAAAACAACACATTGTTGCCCACAATGGTTTGTACATTGTCCATTGTGTCGATAGTCGTAACAAATAAGCCAATCTCTTTCACGGTACCCGTTACCCCCCCTGCCGTGACAAAGTCGCCCACTTTGAAGGGGTGGAAAATAATGAGAAAAGCACCTGCGGCGAAGTGAGCCAGCAATCCACTCCAAGCGGCTCCAATCGCAATACCAGCCGCCGCCAGCAGCGCTGCAAAAGAAGTCGTTTCGATGCCAAAAAAGCCCAAAATTGCCACAATTAAGACAACATTGAGCAAAACGCCCAACGTCGCTTTTAAGTAGACCAGGAGCGTTTCTTCTACACCACTGCGACGAAAAGCTTGGGTGAGTAGATTCATGGCTAAGCCAATTAGCCAGCGGCCTACAAACCAAAAAACAATGGCCCCCAAAATTTTGAGGCCCAAAGCCACTACGACATCAATCGTATTGGTGAGAACTACATTAAAGTCCATCAATATGGCTCCTTGAGGGAAATCCCCAACAATGATTTCAGATCACCTCACAGAGCTGATTTCACTATAAGTCTTGAAAAAGTTGCTCAAACTTCATCAGAACTTTAGAATTTGACTGACCAAAAACTCAGTTCGTGTAGCTTAACGTTTTTGTCAAGCGAATGATGGCTGATTTATCAAGCGTCTTTGGTCTATTGATGGGTCAGGTTTGGGGCTGGTGAAATTAGCGTTTACCAATTAACTTGTCCCGCAGGTTTTTAATGCGATCGCGGTATTTAGCGGCTTCTTCAAACTCCAGGTTTTTGGCTGCTTCTTTCATTTGTTTTTCTAACTGGCCGATCAGTTCAGGAATGTCTTCAAGCGGTAGTTCGTCGCTTTGTTCATAAACCTGATCTAGTTCTTGGGCGTTGAGCTTACGAGAAACTTCTAGAAAAGCAAGAATGGCATTTTGTTTGCGGCGAATAATCGGTTTGGGTGTAATGCCATGTTCTTGGTTGTAGGCAATTTGAATAGCGCGGCGACGTTCAGTTTCATCGATCGCTTTAGCCATGCTGTCTGTTAGGTTATCAGCATAGAGAATGGCTTGCCCCTGGACGTGACGAGCCGCCCGACCAATGGTTTGAATCAGCGATCGCTCTGCCCGCAAAAAGCCTTCTTTGTCGGCATCTAAGATGGCTACTAGCGAAACCTCCGGTAAGTCTAGCCCTTCTCGCAGCAGGTTTACGCCAACCAAAACGTCAAAATTGCCTTCACGCAGATCTTGTAAAATCTCAATTCGCTCAATGGAGTGAATCTCAGAGTGCAAATAGCGCACTCGGACGCCGTGTTCGTCAAGGTATTCAGTGAGATCTTCGGCCATGCGCTTGGTTAAGGTGGTAACCAACGTTCGTTCTTGGCGCAGCACGCGCTCTTTAATCTCACCTAGCAGGTCATCGACTTGCCCGTCGGTTGGGCGGACAAAAATTTCTGGATCAACAACCCCCGTTGGCCGAATGACTTGCTCAACTACGCGCCCTGTGCCGTTTACATAGGTTTTTTTCTCGTCTTTACCTTTGGCGATGGTGTCAATCTGGCCGCCCGATTGGGCTAGCTCCCACACGCCCGGTGTCGCCGAAACAAAAATGCACTGGTTCACCTTTTGCCAAAATTCTTCCGCCTTGAGAGGGCGGTTATCGGCGGCGCTCGGTAGGCGAAAGCCATGATCAATAAGCACTAGCTTGCGCGAGCGATCGCCATTGTACATGCCATGAATTTGTGGAATGGTAACGTGCGATTCGTCAATAGCCAGTAGCCAGTCTTGGGGAAAATAATCTAGCAAGCACTCCGGCGGAGAACCGGGTTCTCGCCCCGCTAGGTGACGCGCATAGTTTTCGACGCCGTTGCAGTAGCCTACTTCCTTCAGCATTTCTAAGTCATAGCGGGTGCGCTGTTCTAGCCGCTGGGCTTCAAGCAGTTTGCCTTCGGTTTCGAGTTCTTCTAAGCGGGTTTCTAACTCGGCTTCAATGTTGTGGCAAGCCTGCTCTAGCTTTTCATCCGGGGTGACGAAGTGCCGCGCTGGATAAATATTTAGCGCTTCCATGCTTTGGATGGTCGTACCCGTAATCGGGTCAATATAGCGGATAGCGTCAATCTCGTCGCCAAAAAACTCAACTCGAATTACCCGGTCTTCGTAGGCGGGGCCAATTTCTAGCACATCGCCTTTGACTCGAAAGCGACCACGTCCTAAATCTAGGTCGTTGCGATCGTATTGAATTGAGGCCAGGTCGCGTAGTACCTGCCGCTGGTTAACCTCCATGCCGACACGCAGCGGAATGGAGGCTTTGAGATATTCAGAGGGAATACCCAATCCATAGATGCAGCTAATGGAGGCGACAACGATCACGTCTTTGCGCTCAAACAGCGATCGCGTGGCCGAGTGCCGCAGCATGTCAATTTCTTCGTTGATGGAAGCGGTTTTGGCGATGTAGGTATCGGTAACGGGGATATAAGCTTCTGGCTGATAGTAGTCGTAATAGCTGATGAAATACTCTACGGCATTGTCGGGGAAAAATTCTCGTAGCTCGTTGCAGAGCTGGGCTGCCAGGGTTTTGTTGTGAGCCAGTAGCAGCGTGGGCTTGCCGATTTTGTCAATTACCCGCGCCAATGTGTGGGTTTTGCCAGTACCCGTTGCACCTAGCAAGGTTTGGTAGCGGTGACCTTGGCTGAGGTATTGGGACAACTGAGCGATCGCCTTTGGCTGATCGCCCTTTGGCTCAAACGGCGCTTGAATGTTGAAATTCATAGAAGCTTCTGGGGTAAAGAAACTGAGACGCAGCCAGCAGGATCTAAAAATAGAAAGTTTGTACTCTTCTATGATGACGAATCTTGACGCGATCGCTGGTTACCTCACGATCAAAATCCTGGTAGATAACCGAACTTGCCTGAACGATGCCATGATCTGCCCTAGGCTGCTGTCTCGGTAGGCACCCAATGTTTAGTCTCGCTGCTGCTGATATAGCTAAAGATAGGAGAAAAGCTTTGCTGTCAGAGGCTTGCAGCCATTGAAGGGGCTTAGCACTTGGGGCTAAGCTATCGCTTTAGGGTTCAGTTGCTTGGGTTAACAACAGCGCCTGACTGTCTTTTAGCTCAAACGCGGTCAAACGCTCTACAACGACGCCAGGAGAAGCGATGGCAATATGCCAGTTTGCCAAGTCGAGTGCAAGCCAGTCGGCTAGCGATACGGTTAAGGGTTCACCCCCCATGTGGGCGACCATGGCGACGGACTGGGTGCCGTCTGGTGCCTGACGTAGCCCATAAAAAAGGGTGTGATCGGCGTTACTTATGCGCTCAAAGCGATCGCCCTCAGTCAGGTTATCGCTCAGCCAGGGATGAGCCTGCCGAAACTGACGCAGCGATAGGTTAAAGGCGCTTTGTTCCGGGTCAATCACAGCTTGTTGTAGCCAAACATTGCAGATTTCATGGGCATCTTCCATAAAGGCTTTGGCAAACTGCTTGAGCTTGGTCACATCTAGCTCTGTCAAAATTTTAGATTTGCCTGGAATGTTGAGCTTTTGCAGTTCAGCCGCTGACTTGCGCTTTTGCGCCTCTTGCTGAACGGCTTCGCTTTCGGCCTCTGCTCCTAAAAATCGCTGACAAAGCTGGGCAACTTCATCTAGGTCATAATTTGTTTCGGCGATCGCATCATCAAGCCCGCGAACAAACTGGCGCAACTCGGCTAATTGGGTGAAGCCCATACCTTTCACTCGGGGAAACAGTTCTGGATAGTCATAGGTTTCTGGAATGATCTGCCAGTCGAGAAAGCCGCCTGCTTCTTCAGCAACCACTTTTACCCCGTAGCGATCGTCTGTGTTGCGCAAAAAGCCCCAGGGCGCTTGCATTGTGCAATTGATAAAGTCCATCGGTAAGCCCGGACTGAACCCATAGGTGAGTAGGGTAATGGCTGGGTTGTCGTAGGCGTGGTGCAACACCTCTGGCAAGATGCGACCCAGATTCCAGTTAATCTCAAGGGTGGGATCTACCTGAGTGCCGCGCCGCAGGGTGTCGTGATTACCACAGCCCGTAATCCAATTTGCCCCAAACTGCATCACTTCCTTAACCCGTCGCCACTTTTGATCCCAAAAGCCTTTTAAGCTGGGCGTGTTGTGGGCAAAAATCAACGGCCCCCATTGAAAAGCGTCGGGTTTGAATTCAACAATGCTGCGATAGGTTGAAATCTCTTCCCAGCCTGCGGCTGGCCAGGGGCGGCCATCTTCAAAGATGGCAAACAATCGTCGCTGCTGTGCCCCCACCGTTTGCACCACTTCGGCCATATCGCTCAGGTATTGGTCGTCATACTCTACACGACCCGATAGCGGATTAAAAAACTTAAAGTCTTGAGCGCCATCTACCCGGATGCCGTCTACCCCGGTATCGTTTTTGCGCCGCTGCATTTCTAGCAAAATTGCCCGTACGGTGGGGTTTTGGTGGTTTACATCCTGGCCGTACATGTTGGGGCCTTTTAGAAAACGCCCATTGAGCAAGTTGAGCGCCTGGTTGTCGGCATGGCCGTAAACAATGTCGTAAATAATTTGAATTGGCCCTGTCGGAAAATTGTGCAGCGTCTCAATAAATTCCACTAGTTCGTGCGGTCTAAGCGATCGCAGCACGGCAGGATTTGTCGCTGAACAGCCATAGATCACAATGTCGTAACCCCAGTTTTGCGTATCTGGCTTTTTCAGCGTGATTTTGATATCACCGACTTCGGGTTCAATCCCTTCTGTCTCCGGATCCATTTCAGCTTCATCGGCAGTGTTGAAGATGAAAAAGCCATGCCCTAGCTCATGCTTGCCCAGGTATTCAACGGTGGGTTCAATCGGTAACGGTTGAATGGCATCATAGCCCACAAAGTTTTGCTCAGCGGGGGTAAGCGGTTCTTGCTGGCGCATTTTTTTGGCTAGCCGCTGATACAACTCAGTCAGGCCAGCAATTGTGCCATCGGGTGAAGCGGTATTTACGTGCAGTTGCAAAATGTGGCTGGGGGGCTGTACCTGAATGACACCATCGGGTGAAGTTTCGCCTTGGGCAAAGTAGGCTAGATCAGCGCGATCGCGCTGCATGCTAACCATGTCGTAAACTTCAGCGGGCGCATAGACGCCATACGGCAAAGAATAAGCAAGGCAATCGCCGATTACCTTAACCTCATTCGTCGTCATGTCCAAATAGCGCAGCCAGTAAAACGAGCCGAAGCTTTGGGGTGTTCCGGCTTTGACACCAGCCAAAACGCCCCAAAAGTATTCACCTTGTTTTTCTAGCTGCACCGCACTGCGATGAAACCGAATGGTTTGTACTGATCGGGTAGGCTCAATTGACTGCTTAGGGGTTAATAACTCTAAATAAATGTTTTTGGGCTGTACCATGTCAGCCCCTAGCTCAGGTGCCCAAAAGCCAATTTCGGTAAAGCCGTCATCCGGACGATAGTGAGCGCCCAAACGAGTGGCTAAAAGCTGAGCTTTTTCAAAAACAGAACGCTCAGAACTGTGTACCTGGCTAGCCCAGTTCAATAATTTTTGGGTTTCATCAGTAACCAGTTGAATTTGAGAGACGGTAGCAACCATAACGCGTCCGAAATTTTCTAATCTGCACAAGGTGAAGCCGTAGGCCAACGAGCTTGATCAACTGTTCACCCGCGGCCATACGATAACGGCTCTGCTGACTCAGCGTTGTTTAAGATGAGCAGCTTGATGTTGTCAATTGAATTTCGGATCGATTATGAGCAGCTTTGTCTCGTCCTAAAACCCTCTCTTGAGGGATATGGATAGCTAAAGGCAGAAAGCTGAGGGTAGAGAGCAGAATAAAAACAGCACAAACAAAACCAGCCGCAGAGCTTATGCTAACTGCGGCTGACTACTGAAAATGATAAGCGTAATCGAAAAGGCTAAACGCCTGGATACGGATAGTCGGAGGAGCCTTCTGGCTGATTTTCGGGATAGTTAGCAGGGCGATAATCGACGTAGTCGGCGTCTCGCTCATCTTGGGGCGGACGACTCGCTGGCCCACTGCGACGGGGTGGAACGCGATCGCCTGGTAAAGGACGCCCCCCCTCACGGCTCGCAGGCGGTACATTTCGTCGAGGACGCCGTGAAGCGGCTTCATCGCCCCACGCGGAAAAAGCTTCATCGCGGGCACCTGTCTCAGGGCGAGGGCGACGGCGGCGAATGCGCTCACTGCTAGGATTGAGACGACCAATGGATTCACTGCGCTCTGGACGCCGATAGTCGTCGCTGTACTCATCCCGGTAGCGATCGCGAGAAGCGGGAATACGACGGGTACGCGGTTCGCGATCGCCAAGCTGCTCTAAATCATCTAGCTCAGCCCGGTAAACCCGGCTAACGGGTCGATCATCATCCACCACAGGCGTTCGTTGTTTAGCTTGTTCTGTCGCCACTCCCCGTAGACGAATACTTTCGACAGCAAAGAAAATCGCCGAACCGCCCAACATGAGCTGCCCAAATTGCAAGATAGGATCTAATCGCCAGCCGTTAAAAAAGAGAATACCGCCTGCCCCTAACGCCACGGCGGCAAAAAAGACATCGTGGTCACGCGCTAGATTGGGGCGAAAAGATCGCAAAAAGTATAAGGCCGCTCCTGACACCGCCAGGGCAATGCCAATAAGGCTGGCAAATGATAGACCGACATTAACCATTGATTTCTCCAGGGTTGAGCCTAAATTTTAGCGGGTCTTTCGCTAAGGCCTCAATTTTTTTAAGCCTTCCTATAGTTTAAAGGGGCGCACCGAAATGTGCCCCTTTGATTGACGCAACTCAGTCAGCTAGGTAACTAAGAGCGCTGAATTTTATCCCGCTGGCTGATAAAAACAAGCGCTACCGTTACGGGAATAACCACGATAGCAGCCCCGGCAACAAGGCTCCAGAGAAAATTAGCTAGAGATGGTGTCATAGTTTCTACCTGTTCGGAGAAAAATTGAAGAATATTATTTCTGTAACTTATCTTATCTGGCTGCCTTGGCCTTGGGAAGTTGACTGATTAACAAAAACACCCCACCCGTCCTCAAAAGCAAGCCAAAGGTGGCATTTTTAGCCTTAAGCTAAAGAGGCAAAAAGAGGGTTAAATCGGCTTTTGAGCTGGTTTTTGTCTGTCTCAAACCTTGTCAGCGCTAAGGTCTTGGGCTATCTGGCTGGCTATGCGTTTCGTCTGTCAGTGGCTTACCCGCCCCAACAGCCAAGCCAGTGAAAAGCTAGCCAAACAGTCCGCTAAGATAAGACTAGAAAAGTTTACAAAGCTTTAAATCGACAACGGCATTTTTGCCGCAATTTACCTCAACGCGACTATGAGCCTCTCTGACATTGCTGGCTGGATTATTGGGCCAATGCTTGGGTTAATGACCCTGCTGTTTATCTTTCGCATCGTTTTGACCTGGTATCCTCAGGTCGATCTCAACCGCTTACCTTTTAACCTGGTGGCGTGGCCGACAGAACCTTTTTTGATTCCGGTTCGCAAAGTGGTGCCACCGATAGGCGGGGTTGACATTTCTCCGGTGATTTGGGTAGCTGTAACCAGCCTGCTGCGAGAGCTATTAGTGGGTCAGCAAGGCTTGCTTAAAATGTTTTAGCCGCTTCACTGGGGCATCATTACCTGATTAACAAAATTGGTATAGATTTCGCCCTTGAGGAACTCAGGCCGTTCTAAGACTTTTTGGTGAAAGCTGATGGTCGTGGGAAGTCCAGTAATGGCACACTCTCTCAATGCCCGCTTCATCCGGCGGATCGCGGTTGATCGATCTGGTCCCCAAGCAATGAGCTTGCCAATGAGAGAGTCGTAGTAGGGCGGAATTTCATAGTCGGTATAGACGTGAGAGTCCATGCGCACGCCCAAACCGCCAGGGGCTAAATAGCCGCTGATGCGTCCTGGATTAGGCCGAAAATTGTGCTCAGGGTCTTCGGCGTTGATGCGACATTCGATCGCGTGCCCTCTTAGCTCAACCTCTGCCTGACTCAGCGACAGCTTTTCACCTTGAGCAATGCGAATTTGCTCGGCAATCAGGTCAAGCCCCGTTACCATCTCGGTTACGGGGTGTTCGACCTGGATGCGCGTATTCATTTCCATAAAGTAAAATTCGCCTGAGCGATCGAGAAGAAACTCAACCGTACCCGCACCCACATAATTAATCGACTGGGCAGCTCGAACAGCAGCTTCTCCCATAGCCTGTCGCAATTTGGGGGATAAGGCGGGGCTAGGAGCTTCTTCTAAAAGTTTCTGGTGGCGTCGCTGAATTGAGCAGTCGCGCTCTCCTAAATGGATGACGTTGCCGTAGCTATCTGCCAAAATTTGAAATTCAATATGGCGCGGCTGTTCAATAAACTTTTCGAGATAAACACCGGGATTGCCAAAGGCTGCTTCTGCTTCTCCTTGCGCGGCTAAAAAAGCTTTGTTGAGGTCTTCTGGATCTCGAACTAAGCGCATGCCGCGCCCGCCGCCGCCTGCTGTGGCTTTGATCATGACGGGATAGCCAATTTCTTTGGCGATCGCGGCGGCTTCTGCCTCGTCTGTGAGCAAGCCATCACTACCCGGTACTGTGGGCACACCCACCCGCTGCATGGTTTCTTTGGCCGTTGATTTGTCTCCCATGGCTAGCATGGAGGCTGGTGTCGGGCCGATAAAGGCGATTTGGTGGTCGGCACAGATTTCGGCAAAGCGGGCATTTTCTGCCAAAAAGCCATAGCCGGGATGAATGGCTGTGGCGTTGCGGGTCAAAGCTGCAGCAATGATATTGGGAATGTTGAGATAGCTTTTACCGCTTGGCGCTTCTCCAATACAGACGGCCTCGTCTGCTAGCTGTACATGCAGGGCTTGGCGATCGACGGTTGAATGTACCGCTACCGTGGCAATTCCCATTTCTTCACAGGTGCGAAGAATACGTAGAGCAATCTCTCCTCGGTTGGCAATCAAAATTTTGGAAAAGCGCATCTGCTAGCTCAGTTTGAATTGAAGGTATTAGCAGGCCGCTTACTGTCTAAGCACCCTGCGATCGCGGCTGAATCGCTAGCAGGCGCGTAATGCTAGCTTGACTCAGTCTAAAGTCAAAACTAAGGCGATCGCGCCTGCTGACAACATTTTGAATCATATGACGGAAGCTGATTTTATCACGCAGACGAGACGGCGATATTTTGGCGATCGCTGTTTCAAATGTTCGCAAGCCGATCTATAATCAATCCTTGTGGTTACGTTCCAGGCGGATGTGGTGGAATTGGTAGACACGCACGCTTGAGGGGCGTGTGGCGTACGCCTTGCGAGTTCGAGTCTCGCCATCCGCATTGTTTGAGTAGCTATGTCGGGGTTGATAGAAGGACGGGGTGCGCCTCGTCCTTCTTGTTTTGGCATAGCGCACCTATACCCGTCCTGTAGAGGTGGAGACACTAGGGTTAAAACCCTCAAACAGCTAAAAGCCGCTAACCAAAAAGCTTTCATTCTACCCTTTGCCTTTAGCTTTCTACCTTTAGCTATAGAGATGGTTGCTTGTCTGCAATATCTGAGTTGACTGGCAACCGTCAGCGGCTAGGAGACGTATTATGATGGATGTAATTGAAGTTTTGTAACAATTTGTTTTGACTTCAGCTTATCAGCAATTAGAAGACGCAGCCGCCCCTTCCACCTGGTACGCCCTAGAGCCGATTTGGCAGGGCGGCGAAACCCTGGTGCAAAAAGGTTTGCCCCACCAGCAGCTAGCGCCCGCGTGGCAAATTTTGCTGCTTGGCGATGGTTCCCCCACGCGCCATTTACAGTTGCTAACGCGTGAACGCACAGAAGTAGACGTCATTGATATGTCGCCAGTGGGCATGCATTTAGACGATGCCCCTGCTTTGATTCGGATGGTGCCAGGGCCGCGCTTACGGCGTCAGGTCTGGCTGAGAACGGCTTCTGGCCAGCGTTTGGCCTATGCAACCTCATGGTGGGAAGCCAGCCACGTAGATGAGTATTTGCAAAACCGCTCTCTGCCAATTTGGGCCAGTCTAGCCCGCTTGCGAACTGAGCTTTACCGCGATATTCAAGGAATTCATTATGGCCATTCACGCCCTTTAGAGATTGCCTTTGGGCAGCGGGGGCCATTTTGGGGACGCCATTACCTGTTTTGGCACGATGGCAAACCCCTGACACTGATTTACGAAGTGTTTTCGCCTTACTTAACGCGCTATCTAGGCCCAACTCAAATTGAAACACCCACTACTCGGCTGGATTTGGGTGAGTAGCCGCTCAATCCCTCAGGGGCGACGAATCACTACGGACTTGACGTGACCTTTCAATCAGGCGCTTGCAGTTGAGT
Source organism: Almyronema sp. (assembly GCF_052168255.1). Lineage (NCBI taxonomy): Bacteria > Bacillati > Cyanobacteriota > Cyanophyceae > Nodosilineales > Nodosilineaceae > Almyronema > Almyronema sp. Next base: position 23,783 of record NZ_JBQLZL010000016.1, read on the forward strand.
TCGCCCGTTATTTGTTGCAGCATTTCTAGCTGTTTGCCTTCGTCGGTTTCATAGTGTAGCTTTTGCAACGTTTGTCGCCAGGTGCGCTCGCGACTGCAAATAGACTGCACCATATCTTGAAAAAGGCGAGCTAGCTGACCTATTTCGTCGTGCCGTTGGGTAATTTTGCTAAGTTGGGCAATTTCTTGGGCTTCATCGGCTTCGGTATCAATTTGCTCATTCGAGAGCCGCTGAGCCGCTCGAGCCATAGGAATAATCGGCTGGATAACGCTGCGTCTCAACAGCCAGTTGATCAGTAAGATGACCCCTAAAAAGCTGCTGACAAACACCCCCATCATCAACGTAAACTGGCGGCGATAGCTGCTAAAAACTGTGGTAGCCGGAACATACATAATTTGAGCAGCTACCAGTTCGTTGATATGCCAGTTAAACCCATTTTGATCGCCGTAGGTATCTACCAGACTTTGAGGAGCGCGATCCGGGGTGCTATGACAAACCAAGCAGCTTTCTTGGGCAACCCGCATGGGCCGAGCGACGTAAAAGAGCGAGTTTTGGCCTACGCCTCGAAATCCTTCGGTTTCCTTGAGGTCTGGCTGTTGGCGAAACCGCTCTAGAACGCCCAGTTCAAAACGATCAGCGCGATCGCGTAGATTGGTTGGATTAGGGGAAGCTTCTTTGTAAAGGAAATTTTGATAAGTCTTTTCGGTGCGGACGCGCTCAAAAATTTCTCTGGCCGAAAAGGTGGGCAACGTTTCGGGGATAAAGTCTTGTTCGGTGTCGTATTTGGCGGTGATCAGCGGATTGATGCGGCTATTGGTGTAATCGCGAATGGAGTTCATTGTTTCCATCATCAGCATGGCCTGGTCGGTAACCTGGTGCTGAGCGCTGAGATTAGCCGTACGAGACAACAACAGTCCACTTAGAAGAGAACTCACCACAAAGACGAGTCCTAGAATGCAGGAAAACTTCAGTCCTAGCCGCAGTCGCTTAATCATGCCTATGTTTAATCTTTTGAGAACCTAAGTTGAACCTAGGCAAAGAAAGGGGAGAAGTCGGGAGGCTGCCCAGGCAAAGGGCGGCGGCAATGAAAGCAGTGCGTTTAGCGGCTATGGCTGTGATTGGCTGGGTTCTCTTTTCTCACGGCTGGGGGAGTTAAACTGACCGAAGTTTCGCTAACCTAGCGATCGCGTCAACTTTGGGAGATTAAGCAGATGGCCTTAGGCATGTTGATAGAGGGTCAGTGGCAAAAAAAGCGTGATCAGGAAGACAAAGACGGTCGATTTTTACGACCCTCTACCACGTTTCGCGACTGGATTACGGCAGACGGTGCGAGTGGGTACCCAGCAGTGGCGGGTAGATATCATCTTTATGTGTCTTATGCCTGCCCCTGGGCTCACCGCACGTTACTGATGCGCAGCCTCAAGGGCTTGGAATCGGCTATTTCGCTGTCGGTGGTAGATCCCTACATGGGCGAAGAGGGGTGGGCCTTTTCTAATCGGCCTGAGTGCTTGCCTGATAATGTCAACCATACTCACTATCTGCGAGACGTGTATCTCAAAGCAGAACCCAAATTTACCGGGCGGGTAACGGTACCTGTTTTGTGGGACAAGCAAACCAGTCGCATTGTTAACAATGAGTCCCGTGAGATTATCCGCATGTTGGATACGGCCTTTGGGCAGATAGCGGCTCACGATACCAATTTTTATCCAGAAGACTTACAGCGCCAGGTTGATGAAACCATCGACCAAATCTATGAGCCAATCAACAACGGGGTTTATCGGGCTGGGTTTGCTACGCAGCAAAGTGCTTACGAAAGCGCCTTTAGTGAACTTTTTGAAGCGCTCAATCATTGGGAAGCTGTTCTGAGCCAACAACGCTATCTCTGTGGCGATCGCTTAACTGAAGCTGACTTTTGTCTGTTTACCACGCTATTGCGCTTTGATGCGGTTTACTACAGCCACTTCAAATGCAACCTACAGCGAATTGTAGATTATGCCAATTTGTGGAACTACCTCAAAGATCTGTACCAGCACCCGGGGGTAAAAGAAACCTGCAATCTCAGCCATATTAAAGAGCATTACTACCGCAGCCATCCCAACGTTAACCCCACGGGTATTGTGCCTGTAGGGCCGATGATTGATTTTGAAGCGCCGCACGATCGCGATCGCTTTTAGCCGCTATTTGCACAATGGCGCTAACAAGGGTTGCCCGTTGGCCCTGCGGTTGAAGGGAGACTCAGCCGAGGAGGTTTGAACGGGTTCGGGCAGACTGAAAAGTAGCGTTTTAGCTAAATTCATTCTCATGGCAACCGATGCTGAGATCTGGGCACTTCTCTATCAAGCCTTTGCTAGCTGTCCCCGTCCGGCTCACTTTACTAACTATCAACATTGCTGCGAGTGTTTTGAGCATGATCAGCTTCTGCGATCGCGCGATCTCGAAACGCTGGCGATCGCAGATGTGGGTAGCCCTGCTTGGGATCCAATTTGCTTTATCACACCGCAGGGCTTTGCCTACTATTTTCCTGCCCTAGCCCGTTTAGCCTTGTCTGCCCCCGATGCTGACTGGGGCTGGTATGGTGAACAGCTATTTTTTCACCTAGTCGTTGACGGTAGCGAGAATAGACGCTGGCAGTTTTGTACTCCCCAGCAGCGGCAAGCGATCGCTGGCTTAATTGAATACCTGATTGAAACCCGCACAGACCTGATTGAAGTCAATGGCTGTACTGAAATGGCATTTGATGCCTTAGAAATTTGGTCAGCCGAGTCGCCGTAGGCGATAAAAACAGTTTTAGCCGCCTGTTATAGCTGTAGCGATTGGGGTTGAGCCACTGAGCTGTACTGAAAGCCTTTTACAAAAAGCTTTTCATTCTGCCTTCTGCTTGAGCCTTCTACCTTTGGCTATCGGTTTGTGCCCTGACCCAAAGCATGGATCTAACCTTTGCTGACCCTACAGACAGGGCAGTTTGGCAAACTTCAGACAACCGCTGTTTCAACGCCTCGTAGCAAGTCCATAATTTCTTCTCGGTAGGCTTGAAACTGAGGTTCTCGCCGAACGTGATAGTTGCGATCGCCCGGTAAATCTAGCTGTAATTCCCGCTGTACGGTACCGGGGTGAGCCGTCAAGACATAAATGCGTTGAGCCAGAAAAATGGCTTCTTCAACATCGTGGGTAATCATCAAAATACTGATGCCCGTTCGCTTCCATAGCCCTAGCAAAAATTGCTGCATCCGTTCTTTGGTTTGTACATCTAAAGCCCCAAACGGCTCGTCTAATAGCAAGATTTTAGGGTGAGAAGCCAGGGCGCGGGCGATCGCCACCCGCTGCTTCATCCCCCCAGAAAGTTCTTTGGGGAGGGCTTGGGCAAATTGAGTTAACCCCACTACTTCCAAATAATAAGAGGCCGTTTCGCGCTGTTTACGGGGTTCAACGCCTTGCAGTTTCAGCCCAAACTCCACATTTTTTTGCACTGTCATCCAGGGGTACAGGGTATAGCGCTGAAACACCATCCCGCGATCGGCTCCTGGCCCATTCACCTTTTGCCCGTCTACGGTGATTGTGCCTGCTGTGGGTAGATCCAGTCCGGCTACTAGCCTTAACAAGGTAGATTTGCCAGAGCCAGAAGCGCCTACAACGCAGACAAATTCGCCTGTTTCAACATGAAGGTTGACATCTTTGAGGGCGACTAACGCCCCTTGCTGGGTAGAAAACTGCTTGTAGAGTTGAGAAACTTCTAGGTGCATGAGAGCAAAGTCTGGGTAGGGAGCGCAAAACCGAGAACGATAAACCCACTAGCAGACACGTCTCTCGGTTGAATTTGGCTGGCTAAGAGACGCGATCGCACAGATTATGAGCGGATTTTAGCGTATTGCTGTAATGATGAATGTATAAACAGTATCAGGGGTAATGGCAAGCCATCTCAATGGCAGAAAGGCTGAACTTCAGCAAATATTGGGCAAGGCGGCAATTTTTAACAGTTCTGCTAAAGGCCAACCTGCTGATTAGTTTGACTGTTCAATCGCTACATGGGCAGCTTGATCGACACAGCTAGCAGCGAGCAAAACGCGACTATTCATATCTAAAACTGTACAGCGCTCTATCAGCTTGGGTAGTACCAGCGTCTCTGGATTTTCTAAAGCTTGCAATACCATCTCTGTCGCTTGAAACTCTCGTAAAAGCCGATTTTTGATCACATATTCGGAGGTGAAGGACTGCTTATCTAACAGCCAGAAATCGGCTGCAAATTGCTGAATGAACTGGCTAATTTGCTCAGGCTGGTTACTATACTGAGCGGCTGTGAGGGCTAAAACCCGCTGCCGAAATTGGGTGTAGTATCCCCAGTGATAAGGAAAAGCATATTCTCTGGCGACTAGGGTTGATCGTTGCGAAAAGGTAGGAATATTTTCAGCTTCTTTATCTAAAGAAACGACCAGGCTAGCAATAGGCTGCTGGCGCAAGAATTGATGTAGGGCAGGTTCTCTAGCTGGTTTAAACAGCTGATTGGCTAAGGTAAGCTGCGGCAAAAAGGGGGCAACAAGTAGCAAAACTACCAGGCTGAGGGGCAAGGCGATCGCTCCTTTTTGCCTGAGCGACCAGCGCGGCAGTGCCTTGAGAAAAGCTGCAAAATAGATATATAAGCTAATACCTGCGGCGATCGCCAGTACAATGCGAAAGCTGTGATAGACATAGCGATTAGGAAAATGCAGTTGAAACAGCAACAAATGAGCCAAGCCAAACAATATAAGGGAGGCTAAAACCAGTTGAGCGAGTAGTTTAATCTCCGCCGAAACCTGTTTGACGCTAGGAAACTTCTGCGGTTGTTTAAGCAAAAACGGCAAGGCTAAACCTGATAGACAGAGCGGCGACAAAATTCCCCAAAACAACAAACCACTGCGCGGCCCCAACAGCCAAAAAATCAGCGGATTGCTTGAAAAGAAAAATGAGCGACCATAGTACCCATCAACATAATTAAAAGTAGCCAGTGCTTTAGCCTGAGCCACGGTAATTAAGGGGCCAAATTCTGTCGAGCCAAGCTTATATGGTAGCAAAATCAGCGCTAAAACCAGCAGCGCTGCTCCCCAAAGCTGATAGTCAGCGCTAGCTTTTTTCAACCGCAGGGGGGGGAGCGGCCAGCGAAACAGGCGTAGGGTCAAAAGAGCGATCGCCAACAACGCCATCTGCGGATAAAACAATCCCAGCAAGGCCAAAGCCGCCAGGGCTGCCCATTGCCAACCGCGCAGCAAATAGTACAAAAAGGCCAGCAAAAGTGGATACAAAAAAGCCCGTGGGGTAGCGCTGGCTAAATCGTCCTCCATCCATAGTGCCTGGTTGAGCAGCAGCGTAGAAAGAAAGGCTGCCGCAGGTACGGGAAACAACCGCAGACTAACGCCAAAACAGTACAGCGTCGTTAGAATGCCTAAAACAGCAGGCAGTAGCTTGCTGAGCCATAAGGGATCAACGCCAGCTTTGGCAAACAAGTGGTAAAACGCGGTGAACCCCGGTGGTGCGACTGACTGGAAATAATCAGCAATTAAATCGTTGGCAAAGAGAGCCGGGTTGATAAACCGCTGCATCCAAAAAATGTGCTGTCGAGCATCATCTTGAATGAAAAAATCACGGCTGATAGCAAAGTGCCATGACTGCCAACCATAAAACAAGGCCACCGTCAAACTGAGTCCCAGCCAGCCGTAATATGGGGTGAGCAGTTGAGTAGCCGAAGATTGCCCTAGCTTTTTTAAAAACGTCAAAATACCGCCAGCACTAAACTCGTAAGTTAATAGTAAGCGCCTCTAACGCCTAATTAGATCCTACTAAGGATTACCCAGACGATCGCCCTGCTTTGGCTTGGCTTCCATCGGCAGAATCAACCGTATCAGAGTTGGCCTGACTTCTTTGAATCGTCCGGGAAGTTGCGGCTGACTCGGTTGGCAAACATCGATTATAAAAATGTCAGTTTCTCACCTGCTCATAGGCATAATTAAAAAAAGCCCCTAGGGGAGACGGTGAATGGCAACCAAGCATGAGCTACAAAATCAGTTAAAAGATCAATATGGTATCAATAAGAACATTAGCCAACCCCTAAGTGCGGAGGAATGTGGTGAACTGTTAAGGTTGATGCAAAGTCAAGCGATCGCCACCAAGCTAGTTAAGTCTTTTACCACTAAAAACGAAGAACTCAGCAAAAACAACCGCACCTTTGGTCAACAGCGAAGTCAAGCCGAGAAAAGACTGAAATCTCTGCAAGCAGAACACCAAAAATTAGCACAAGAAATAGAAAATCTAGAAAAGGCTAATATTTCATCGCGCGATCGCAAAGAAAATTTGTCGAAAGAACAGCAAGAACTAGAAGCTCAAATCCAGAGCCTATCATCTGAGAATCAGCGTTTGTCTAGCAAAGTGCAAACTCTCACTACACAAAATGACCAGCTAATTGATGCTAACGAAGTGCTGAAAAAAGATAACAAAGATCTCAAGAACATTGTTGATCAGGTGCGATTGAGACTAGCCCGCGATACCAAAATGCTTTTGGAGTACGAAGACAGTGAGATTCGCAAAGCCTTGATCCGGCTGTTTCAATGGACATTAGGCTAGAGGCTAAGCGCAATGGCAACCCAAAAACGGCAAAAAAGAAGTTTTAGCGGCCTGAGCTATCGAGCAATTCAGCGCTCTAACACAACTCGCAAAAGCCAGCTTCCACAAGAGCAGCAAACCTGGTTAAAAGAAAATAGCTACAAAAACGTTGGATGGGACAATGTCATCAAGCTTTATCAAAAAATTGAGCAACTCATTGCTCCATCTGAAGCCGACGAACCCAGTTTAGAAGACTTATTTTTGCAAGCAGATCGCATAGGCCAAAAATATCAAACTGACGCAGAAATAGCCGCTTTTAATCAGCAGCTTTCTGCTGAAGTCAATGCGATTTCAGATATGGTTGATCAGCAGTTTCCAGAAGTTGAGCTTGAAGTAGTTGACTACAGCACTAACAGATCGGCTCCTAAGAAAAAGCCCGGACTGAGAAGACGCCGATAAAAAGCTGAACAAACTTGCCATGAACCTTGACAACAAAGACTTAAAAGATCTTTTTGCCTTAGCTGACGAAATTGGCAAAAAGCGATATCACAAACTGACGCCTCAAGATCTTGAGGATTATCGCCAGTTTGATCGCTGGCGCTATATTGACGGCAACTACAAATGCGGTACAACGGCAGTGAGCCAGCAGTGGGCCAGAGAAAATTCTGATTGGCATTGTCCTGTCTGTGGGGCAAAATTTGCAACAGTCGGTGGCCGCACCATTGACCACAAACTGCCCCGGGCGCAATATCCTTGGCTATCTCTAGACTTTAGAAATCTCTGGGTTATTTGCCAACCGTGCAACCAGGAAAAGGGTGAAAGACATTGGTATGAATATGAGCACTATATGTTTATCTATCATCGCGATCGCTACGCAGACATTCAGCTATTTCGCCCCAGAGAATTACTCAAATCACTAAAAGCTAGAAAATAGCGTGATCGGCGAGGTGGACAAGTGCTCAAGCCCGTCTCTGGCTTCGCTCTAAGGGCTGAGGTTGATGCGTTCTTCTCAACAGCGTCAGCAGGCTATGATCAGACCCAATTGCCCAACTACGTTCAAATAGGTTTCTGCCTGTGCCAGATAGCATTGCCGATCAGCTTCTCAACAACCTCCATCGTGAAAGCCACTTGGTGAATTTAATGATTCGCGGCTGTCTTGAACTGCGTTGGGCGCTTGGCCCAGAAGAAAAAGAAACCGCGATCGCCATGATTTACAACGCGTTTGAAACCTATGCCCTCGAACAAGGCTTGCCACTCGAAGCCGCCGAGCAAATTTGTGAAGATAAGCTTGACAACCTGATCGAGCAAATTTCAGCAATTTTATAGCCACTCTTGCCGTCAAGCGGCTGATAGAGCGAAAGGCAGCAGAAGTTTGAGGGCAGAGGGCAGAAGGAAGGCTGTTTTGTCAGCCGCTTGCGGTTTTTGGCAATGTTTCAACGCTGGTGGCTACAGCTACTATCTGACGCTGCTAGCTGTCTGTCTGTACGAGCGTTGCCACCGCTTGGCTAATCTCAGCCGCATATCTCTCTAGCTGCTGTTGAGCCGCTGCATCAAATAGGCTGCCATCTTGCCGATTGAGTACCATCAGCACACCCACAATCTGATCGGCTTGCCGCAAGGGTACCGCTAACGCCGTCTCAATTCCCAGTGCTGCCACCTGATCTTGTCTGACCCGGTTGTCTCCTTGTGTTTGAGCAACCAGTATTGGACAGCTTTGCTGAAAGACCACACCGCACAAGCCAGAAGTAGCGATTTGACCCCGCTTACCAGCGATCGCCGCCGCCTGTTTACCGACGGCTGCCACATAGTAAACAGTTGCCGTTTCTGTTTCAATCCAGGCCAATACTGCTGTTTCAGCCTGGGTCAGCGTTTGAGCCTGTTGGGCAATTTGCTCTAAGGTCAAAGATCTCACCTCAAAACCAAAACTGGCTGAATCGGTTTTCAGCCGCCAAAAAACGCACTAAGCGGGTGGGGGGAATCGAACCCCCATCATTAGCTTGGAAGGCTAAGGTTTTACCACTAAACTACACCCGCAGACTGGCTGCTTGAGCATATGCTAGGTTAACACAATTTGCCAGCAAATGAGGCGGCTCCATTGGCGCTCAATTAGGCGTTACGCTAACCTGCAAAATTATCTGATCTGTGGGCACCGCTGCCCCACCACTTTGAGCCGGATAAAACTCAAACACCTGAGCCTCGACCAGCAAACAGCGCATCAACGTGTCAAACCCAAAACTACCGCTTGTGTTTTTGACAAAGGCACCTGAAACACGGCCATCCGCTTCTACCACCACCTGTAGCGCTACCGACGCCCCCGTCTGAATAAATTGAGTCACCTCTGGACTGGGCAAATCACAGGTACCCTGCAGCGGGTCTAGCACAATTTGCTGCCTCCCTTCATTCACCAGAGCAGGCAATATATCAGGAATATCATTGCCGTCTGGCAACGGCGCTACCGCAAGCTGGGTGGTGAAGCGAGTATTTTGCCCTGTGGGATTTGAATTGACACTCACCGTCCCTAGGCCGTCTTCGTTTCCGGTGGCCTCTTCGGTGACTTCTGCACCGTCGCCAGTCGTTCCCTCAGTGCCTTCGGTTCCTTCAGTCTCGCGTCCGGTTGCGGCTGAACTGCCCCCAGCCGTTGTTTCTTCCTGGGTTTGCCTACCGCGATCGCCACCGCTAGCCGATGTCCCCCCCTGATCGTTACCAGTTGCCCCTGTATTGCTGCTGTTGCGTGTATTGCCTGCCGCCGTGCTGCCGCCACGTTCTGGGCTAGTGCCTGATGTTTCATTGCCAGAGACGACGGCTGGGCTGCGATCGCTGGGAGGTTCTGTTGCGTTGGGTGAAGGGCTAGGCGACGCTGACTGGTTGGCTTGGGAGTCAGGAGAAGCGGCTGACTCGGTCGCAGCGGCAGCAGTGGCTTCCTCAGCAGAACCTGCCGCTGCGATCGCCTCTGAACTTGCCCCCTCTGCGGTTGCCACTAGCTCAATGGGCACTACCGTCTGAGTAGACTGGGTCAAAGCCTGCTGCGATCGCAACCAAATCGGCCAGCCCAATAGCCAGAGTAGCCCATGTAGCAAAACCGCTAAAGCAATTAATTTAGGCCACAGACGACGCGGATCTCGGTGTCGTAGCCAGATCAGAGCGTCAGGGGTGGACACAGCCATAACATAGTCAGTGAGACAGCAGCGTAGATGACTCTGCTTGAGAATTTACCTTTACTCCAAACGTTAGCACTGCTTTGTCAATTCCTCGGAGTTGAAGCAAACCTATTTGGCGAGTATCGGCCTCTGGCAAGAAACGCGCTACCGATTCCGAAACTAGGATGCAATCTGCTTCCGCCGCCTCTTGGAGACGAGCCGCAATATTGACGCTAGGGCCAATAGCCGTATAGTCCGTCCGTTCAGCGCTGCCAAACATGCCGACTACCGCTCGACCTTGGTGAATACCGCAGCGAAACTGGATAGTGCCAACCCCTTGAGCTTGCCAGCGTTGGTTAAGTTGATGAAGATTCCGATACATTTGTTGCGCTGCGGCGATCGCTTGTTGTGCCTGCTGCTCAGAACTCAGGTCTTCAGGTGCGCCAAACAGCGCCAGCACGGCATCTCCCATAAACTTATCAACCGTGCCTCCATTGTCAAAAATGGCTTGACTCATGGCTGCTAAATATTCATTCAGCACTTCGGCAATGCGCTTAGCCTGCAATCGGGTCGATAGCTGAGTAAAGCCAATAATATCGCTAAAAAGGATAGTCACGAGCCGGGGTTCGGGTTGCAAATCGAGCTGTAAGTTACCCTGAGCCGCTTTTTGCACCAGCGCAGGGGGCAAAAAGCGTTTTAACACCGACTCTGTCAAGTAGGTATTCAGTTCTGCCACCCGCCGCTCATTGGCCTTGAGGGCTAGCAGGTTACGAACTTCAGCCAGCAATTCGCGATCGCTAAAAGGTTTCGACAGATAAGCATCTGCTCCTTCTTCGGTTCCTGTAATCCGGGTGGCATCGTCCGCTTTAGCCGTTAGCAAAACAATCGGGATTCCTTGTAGCGCTTCGTCAGCCCGCACCTGCCGAATTAGCTCTAAGCCAGAAATACCCGGCATCATTAAATCTGTCACCACCAAGCTGGGTGGCTGACGGCGCATAACTGCTAACCCTATCTCGCCGTTAGCTACCGCCTGCACGCCATAGCCTGCCTGCCGCAAAATACTCGTGACATAAGCCCGCAAATCAGGATGATCGTCTACAACTAAAATTTGGGGTTGTCCTCTGACCGCTTTAGCCGCTTCGGTCGCTGCGAGATCGCAGATCAGATCTTCCGATGTCTGTAGCCCTTCAATATCGGCCAGTTCTACCGTGGCTCGTTGCGGGATAAAGTCAGCCCTGGTTTCGGTAATGTGCTGGCTGGGCAGATGGGCTTTGCCCAGCGGTAACCAAACGGTAAACGTCGTACCCTGACCATACTGAGAACTGACGGTGATGTCTCCTCCATGCAAATCGACCAACTCTTTGGCGATCGCTAAACCTAGCCCTGTCCCTTCCGAGTGACGACTGGCTGAACCATCCGCCTGCCGAAACCGTTCGAACAGATAAGGTAACTGCTCTGCTAAAATGCCAATGCCTGTATCCTGCACCTGCAGGCAAACCTGCTCAGCTTCAGTTTTAAGGCTGACGGTAATCCTGCCGCCAGTCGGTGTAAACTTCATTGCATTTGAAAGCAGGTTGTAAACCACCTTGTCAAATTTTTCTAAATCTAGGTAGAGCGTTGAGCAGGTGGGCGGTAACTCAACTACAAGCTGCAAATCTTTGCGATCGCAATAAGGTCGAAAAGCCTCAATCACTTTGCTAATAAAAGGCACCGGATCGCAGGGTCTAAAGGTGGGTTGCATCCGACCTGCATCTAAACGCTGTAGATCTAGAAGCTGATTCACCAAGCGCAATAGTCGTCGAGCATTACGCAGCATGACCTGAGACTGTTCGTAGCTCAGCCCTTGCTCTTGAGCGATCGCGGTTTCTAATGGCCCAATTGCCAACGTTAGCGGTGTTCGAAACTCATGGGAAATGTTTTGAAAAAACTCTGTTTTCAAGCGATCGAGTTCTAATAGGCTTTCGGCCTGTTGTCGAGTTTTTTGATAGAGCCGAGCTTGCTGTACGGCGATCGCCGCTTGAGCCGCCACCGCTTGAGCTAAATCAATTTCGTCTTGTCGCCATACCCGAAATCCCGGTTGCTCTAGATAAATACTACCGATGATCTGCCCCTCCGCCAGCAGGGGTACTGCCAGCATGGCGCACTCTGCCCCGGCATCACCCAGCATTTGCGGTGGACTAGCCGTAGGGGGAGCCGTCGCATCAATTACGACGGGGCGTTGGGTCGCTGCGAGTTGCTGCAAAATAGGGTCATCTGCGATCGCGATCGGCGCTGTCATCACCTCAGCCTCAGACGATGCGTCAGCCAACCCTTCTAGCTCAACTTCTAAATCCGATATGGCAAAGGGTGGCACAGCCACCAACTCTTGATCCAAAGCTCGATAACGGCTAACACAGCGCACATAGCCCGCCTCAGCAAACCAAAGCGAAAGGGCGCAGTTATTCGTCTTTAGCGCCAGACAAAGCTTTTGCGTAATGGCCGCAAAAATTTCTTTGGGGTCTAAACTAGAGCGGATCGCCTGCGTAATGGTGTTAATTAAAACTTCACGCTGAGCCAGTGATTGAATTTGCTCATACGTGGTCATTTGAGCAACGGCCAAAGCAGCCTGGTCAGCCATTGTCACCAAGAGCTGAACTTCATCGCTACTCCAGCTTCGCACCTGGCCACACTGATGCAGTGCCAACACAGCCACCAGGTTTTGCTTAAAAATTAGCGGGATCAGCAGACTCGATTGAATATCTAGCGCATCATAAGTTTGCGAAACACTCGCATCAATAGTTTCAGAGCCGACCCACAGCAGATCAGATCGATTAATTTGTTGTACCGTTTGGGTTTGCCAAATCGTATGCTGCAGCCGATTGAAGTCTGATGGTTTAGTTTTGGCAAATTGCGCCGGAGAGCTATAGACAAAATAAGGAGAATCGCGAGTGACATCAAAAGTCAGCAAAATGCACCAGTCAACCTCAATGATGGGGCCAACTGTATTCACAATGGTCTGTAGCATTTGCCGAGAACTCTGGGCGCTACGAATTGTATTGGTTACTGCATTGAGTAACGTTTCTTGACGTAGCACCCTTGCGAGGTCAGCCGTACGAGCTTCGAGGATACTGTGGGTTTCGACGGCTTGCTGCACAATCGCCTTTAAATCATCTTCATCCCAAGGCTTCGTAACATACTTAAACACCTTACCCGCGTTGATAGCCTCAACCAGGTCTTCCACATCGGTGTAGCCCGTCAGCATGATGCGAATGATGTTGGGATACTGTGCCGCCACCTGGCTAAGTAGCTCAGTACCGCTCATACCGGGCATACGCTGATCAGAAATGATCACGGCTACCTCAGGCTGGGCTGCTAAAATTTCTAGCGCTTCTGCTCCGCTGCTGGCTCGAAGTACCTGAAAGTTGCGGAAAAAAGTACGATAGAGCAGATCCAGGTTGTCTGTTTCATCATCAACAACCAAAATCTTGGCTTTAGCGGCTGCCTTAGCAGAACCCGACTGAGGAATAACCATGAACTACAGCGCAAATGTAGGGGAGCAGTCTATCCATGCGTAAGTGGGTTGGCAGAGCTGCCCCTCGCTGCGTTATTGGTGACGTCATCACAAGCAAAAGCGCCAACCGTAACAAAGGTTCTCAGATAACTTGGGTAATCTAAACTGACTTTGAGTAAGCTAGTCAAAGATTCCTTGGGGGCAACTCGTCACGATATTGTTCATCAGGCTGCTATCCAGCATTCCCATTCGGCTTAAGATTTCCACTATGTCTATTTCCCATCCTTACTTGTCCTTCACATATTCCGGTGAATCGATTTCGTTTCGAGTGAGAACTGCGGGCCTTGAGGACTTAAATCAGCTAGCCGATATTTTAGTTGCCAGCTTCTATCCGCAGACGGGCTGGATGTATTTTGTATACCCCCTTTTACGCTTAGGTATCTATGAAGATTTGAAGCATCGATTTCGTTCCCAGCCTGCGCGTTATGCCTGTTTTGCGGTGCAATCGGCAGAGGCAACGCTGTCAAGCGAGCAGCCAGTGATCGGAACAGTAGAACTTTCGTGTCGTCCTGCCCAGGTTTGGCCGTTTAGCCTGACAAAATACCCCTACGTTTCTAACTTAGCGGTTCACCAGCAGTTTCGCCGACGTGGTGTAGCCCGTCAACTGCTACAAGCTTGCGAACAGACGGCGCGAAGCTGGGGATTTCGATCGCTGTACTTGCATGTGATGGAAGATAATCAGCAGGCGCGCCATCTATACACCAAAATGGGGTATCAGCTTAAGCAAGCGGAATGGAACCCTTGGGGCGCTTTGTGGGGAAAGCCACAGCGGCTATTGCTGTACAAACCCCTGCCGTAGCGCCTAAAGGGCATAGGCAACGAGAACGAATAGCTTAAAATTGTGTAAAGCAAAATTTACTTGTTAACGGCTGAGTTTGAGGCAACGGAGCAAAGCTAGGCTAAGGCTGCGATTGGGGTCAGTTACCCCATTGAAGGAGTTTACGTTTTGTCAAATCTTTATGTCTGCTTCAGAGATTTCTAACAGAGGTCACGCATATCTGTAGAGTCAGTACCCTAGAATAGGTGAGTGCAAATTCTGATTCTCAGCTTGGAATTAATTGCCAACTTACATGGATGTAGGCAACTATACGCAAAACTCTATTGGCTTAGTTGCGGGTTCCAAGCATAACCGCACCGTGCCGTTAACGCGGTCACAGTTGGTGTCTGAAAGCACTGCCCCTCGCTGTAATGATCCCATTGCCCATCAATCTGTGAATCAGAACTTGGAGGCTGAGGAAATTCTGACCCAACTTAACAACGATAAGTTTTGGGTCGTGAATAGTCGGCGACGCAATGGCATTATTGTGGTCAAACAATTTCATGCCGAATTTGCAGGGCCAGGGGCTGCTGTGGGCGGTTCGTTTGATTTAGGTTGTCAAAAAATTATTCCTTTGGGTAATTTGTCGTTGATTCCTCCTGAGTCTCATGAGGAACAGCAAAAAGCGTTGCGCATTCGGTTGCAGTGGATTCGCTTGACGCAGAATTTTACGGATAAGCCAGTGCCAGCCGAGCGGGCGCGGATGATCTTAGAGCAGTTCAAGAGTTATTTTGACGCTGAGATGGTCAATCAAGTTCCCGATGAAGCTTTTGCTTTGCTGGTGGGCGTTTTGCCTTATACCATTCGCTTAGCCCGCACGTTAAGTTAATCGAGTTCTGGACGAAGCCTCCCCCATCAGAACAGATAATCTGGCAGCGGCAGCTAGCTGGACAAAACTCAGGCAGAGACAATGGCTTTTAGCGATCGCGCTAAATGGTCTAGCGTTCGCTGGTTTTCGGCAGGGGTGCCCACCGTAATTCTCAGCCCACCTCCGGTTTGTCGAATGAGCGTACCTTGTGCTTTGAGTTGGGTAAAAAGCTGATCTAACGTAGCTGATGATTGCGGCTGAGGCCGTACATAAATGAAATTAGCCTGACTAGGCCAGACTTGTAAATCGGCCATAGCAGTTAAGGCTTGTAAGAGGCGATCGCGTTCTGCTAGCAAATCAGGAATGACCGTAAGCAGGCTTTGGCGATGTCTCAGCGCTGTTAGCGCCGCTGCCTGAGAAAAACTTGGCAAGTTGTAGGGTAGCCTGACTTTTTCAAGAATCTGAGTTAGCCTCGGCTGGGCGATCGCGTAGCCAACCCGATGAGCCGCCAAACGAAAGGCTTTAGAAAAGGTGCGTAGAATGACCCAGTTAGAACGCTGCAAAGCCAGGGCTAAGGTCGTCTGCTGGCTGAATTCGAAGTAGGCTTCATCCACCACAACCAACACTGACTCAGGTAAATTCTGGAGCCAGTTGAGTTCGGCAGGCGTAAGGGCGTTAGCGGTGGGTGAATTAGGATGCACCATAAAAACCACTCGTACCGGACAAGTAGCCGTAGCGATCGCCTGCTGAGCAGCCTCTAAATCGACAGCAAAATTGATTGGGTGACGATTGACACTGACCACTGGAACACCGAGCGTTTGCGCCAAAATAGCGTACATCGAAAAGGTGGGCTGAGCTACCAGAATAGCGCCACTGCCCTGAAGACAAGTCGCGATGAGCAAAGCGCGGATGAGTTCATCAGAGCCGTTGCCGATAGAAATGTGCTGGCTAGATAAAGCCGCTCCGGCACCGGGCGCTGATTCGCTCACATAAGCTGCGATCGCTTGCTTCAATGGCTCATGGCCGCCATCAGGATAGCGATTAGCCGCGATCGCCTGCTGATAAGTCCAGGCTAGCTTTTCCTTTAAATCGGCGGGTAAGTCGTAGGGGTTTTCGTTGGTATCTAGATGATCTAAAGCCCCTGTTGTCTGCATCTCACCTCCTGGATGGGGAGTATACGCAGTGAGCTGAGCCAGATCGGCACGAATAAAAGGCAGCATGACAGGCTAAAACAGACAACAGCAATATTATGGCAGTTAAGGCGGCTCTCCTCGATCGCCCTCAGCAGCCAGTTAAATCAATTAGCTTTCCCACGCTGCTTGAAAAAAGGCTTGCTCACACAGCATGGCATAGCGATAGGTTGCTTGCACTGGCTGCGTGTTTTGGGCATACTGCTCTACCAAAGTTTCTAGCTGCTGGGCGAGTGGTTCAAAAGTGTCGCTGCTGTAGGTTTGAATCCATTCGCTGTAAGCGTGGTTAGGGATGCCGTTTTGAGCCAAGGTTTGCCCTAAAAACGCATAGAGACGCATACAGGGTGACATGGCCACTGCTGTAAAGCCAATGTCTTGACTCCAAGCTGTGGCCAGCAAAAAGTCTGTGTATCGTCGGGTTGCTGCACCGGGTTGGACGGTTTGCAGATCAACCTGCCAGTGCTGGGCATAAGTAGCGTGCAGTTTTAGCTCTGCCAGCACTCCCGCCGTTAGCGCATGAAAAAGCTGAAACGTTTGCCAATCCGGCGACTTAGCCGCAGCAATGCTGTAGGCGCGGGCAAAGGATTCTAAGAAAAATGCGTCTTGCCCCACATAGTAGGCAAACTTTTCTTTGGCGAGAGAGCCATCTGCAATTCCCTGCACAAAGGGATGGTGCAAAGTAGACAAGGCCAAGTCTTGATTAGACTGCCAGAGAGATTGAGAAAGAGCCATACTGACCTTGCTAGCGCTTACAGGTGAACGGGCGATCGCAGTAATCGCTGAGCTAAATCAAGCGTAAAGTAACGATCGCCTTCAGGATTTCCGGCGATCGCGATAAAGGGCTTTTCCGGTTCGCCCAAATGATCGAGTACCAGAGCCGCCTGAGGATAGGTATAGCGGCAGGTGTAGCGATTCACCGTGATCACCGTTTTAAGTCCGGCTTGGGTTGCAGCGGCTAGCCCCTGGGGGCTATCTTCAATCACCAGACAATGAGCCGGGGCGATCGCCATAGCCTCCAACACATAATGATAAATATCTGGCTCAGGTTTCTTTTGGCGCACTATATCGCCTGCGGCAATGACCTCAAACCAGTTGGGGCTATCAGCTCCGATAGTCTTTCTCAACAAAGGCATCACGTTGTGGGGGGCGCTAGTCGTTGCGATCGCCAGTCTCAGTTGGGCTTGGCGGGCGGCTAAAATTAAACGCTGGACACCCGGTCGTAGCGCAATTTTACCCTGTTGCAAAAGCTGCTGATAATACTGATTTTTTAAGCCATGTAACTGGGCTACGAACGCAGGGCTACGTTGATCGTAGGGTAAATTGGGGTGATATTGCTGCAGGTAATAGCGAATCCGCTCCTTTCCTCCGGCTACCTCAAGCAATTCGCCATACTGCTCAACTGACCAATGCCAATCTAAACCCAGTGCTGCAAACGCCTGGTTAAAGGCAATCCGATGGCCGTCTTGTTCTGTTTCAGCTAGGGTACCGTCTACATCAAAAATTAGGGCTTTCAAATCAGACATAAGCTAAGCCATCCGCAAAGAGGAGCAAACGGGGGCAGAATCTGGCACCAATGACCTTTAAGCCTTTGAGGTCTGCGGTTAATGTGTGACCCAAAGCTTCCGGCCAGGATCCAGCTTCTAAGAGCCAACCGGAAGAGAATTGAGCAATCTGGTGATAATAGTCATCCCTGATTGTCCGGCAGCCGGAATCAACCGATGAGCCAAAACAGGGGCAGCCAAGTATTTTACGTCATCTGGGATAGCATAGTCTCGCCCTTCGATAAAAGCCAGCGCTTGCACAGCCCGGTAGAGAGCCACACTGCCGCGCGGGCTAGCCCCCAAGGTGATTTCTTCATCGCTGCGGGTCGCCCGCACCAGCCGCAAAATATATTCTTGTAAAGAGGCTTCAACCCGTACTTGCAAACACTGATGCCGCAGAGCCTGCATTTCTTCTAGGCTCAAGCAAGGAGACAAATCATCAGGGCGGATACCTGTTTGCAGCCGTTGCAACATCTTCAACTCTTCTGCGGCGGTAGGATAGCCCAGGCTAAACGAAAGGGCAAAACGATCCATTTGGGCTTCGGGCAGGGGAAAGGTACCCTGATATTCAACCGGGTTTTGAGTGGCAATGACAAAAAATGGATTAGGCACGGCTCTAGAAATGCCGTCAATAGTCACCTGATGTTCTTCCATCACCTCCAAAAGCGCTGACTGGGTACGCGGAGTAGCGCGGTTAATTTCGTCTGTCAGCAAAATATGGGTAAAGACTGGCCCCGGCATAAACTGAAATTCTCCCGAACTGGGGTTCCAGATGTTGGTGCCAGTGATGTCAGTAGGGAGTAAATCAGGCGTACATTGAATGCGCTGGAACTTGCCGTCAAGGCAACGGGCTAAAGATTTAGCTAACAGCGTTTTACCCACGCCAGGAACATCTTCTAAAAGGGCATGTCCGCCAGAAATCAGGGCGACCAACACTAAACGAATAGCATCCGTCTTGCCCACAATAGTGCGATTCAGATTTTGAACTAGCTGGTCAACACGCTCTCTCATGGCACAGGATCAATCTTAATGTCGGCTGAAAGTTTTTTAAGCTTAGCGGCGATCGCCCCTCGATAGCATGCCCAAGGCCGCCTCACAATCTGCCTGAATCTGACGTTTGAGGTCTTCTAAAGAGTCAAACCTTTGCTCTGGCCGTAAAAAGGCTTCTAAGCTAACCGTGAGATTTTGGTCATAGAGATCGCCTGACCAGTTGAGAATATGCACTTCAACGGTTTGCTGCTGACCTGCAACCGTAGGCCGATAGCCAATGTTCATCACCCCTAACAACGGCTCTACAGCTTGAGCGAGCCTATCGCCCTGCACTCTAACGGCATAAACCCCTTGACGGGGCAAAAACTTGTCGGCCAGAAGTTTTAAGTTAGCCGTTGGAAATCCCAACGTTCGCCCGAGCTGTTGGCCCATTACAACCCGTCCCGTCAAACTGTAGGCTCTGCCTAAAAGCGCTTTGGCTCGATCGAGATCCCCTGCTAGCAATGCTTGTCGAATATTTGAACTGCTAATACGCTCACCCCCCAGTTGTTTCAGCGCTACAATGTTCACCGGAATTCCCTGGCGAGCAGCGATCGCTTTAAGATCTTCGGCTGTTCCTGCTCGCCGACAGCCAAAGCGAAAATCAACCCCAACGCTAATGCGCTGCGCTTGTAACTGCTGAAGCAGCACCTCTTCAACAAAAGCTTCCGGCGTCAGCTCAGAGAGTTGCTGATTGAAAGGAAAAAGGATCAGTTGCTCAACGCCCATGCGCTTAAGCTGGTCTGCTTTCTCGTCAAGTGGTGTCAGCAACGGGCGCGATTGTCCAGAGAAAAACTCGCGCGGGTGAGGAAAAAAAGTTAATACCGTAGCGTAGGGAGGACGAAGCTGACCAGCAGAGAAGCCAGCGGCGGCGTTATCCTGACTAAAGGCTTGTGAGGAAACATCGCTGTAGCCCTGCACTGAGGCAAAAGTAGCCGGGTGGGATGGCGACCCCTCTGGGGGCTTCACCCCTGGGGGAGGGGCGGCTTGAGGCAAAATCGGTTCAATGACTTGACGATGACCTAAGTGGACGCCATCGAAATTTCCCAACGCGATCGCTGTTGGCGTTTTAGCCGTGCTTGTTGAAGAAGTAACCCACACGCTTTACATTTTGACACATTAGCATCAGCGTACCGCTATTTGGAGGGGAATAGAAGACTTTAGGAGAAACAGTCGGCTTTTATGGCTAAAGGCCCAAAGCAGAAAGAAAGCTTTTCTATCAACGGCTTGCGGCAATTGAAACCTCTCAACGCTTGTGACTACAGCTATAGCTGGCTGGGTCTGTCTTTACGCAACAGTGTCAGATCGCTGAAGCAAGCTGTTGTAGTTAAGGGCCACCGTTGCGGGCAGTTAACCTTGTCGATGATGAAGCAAGATCAGGCGGCTGTCTTCGCTGTTGCCAGTAAATCCATCGTCATCCCTTCGTAAGCCACGACGCTGTTTGGAAAAGCCTCTACAGTAAGGCGGCTAATCTCATCCATAAAGTCATCATCATGCAGCGGATCATGGTGAAAAATGACAAGCTGTTTAACCTTAGCTGCTTTAGCCACTTTCACCGCTTCTTGCCAAGTCGAGTGCCCCCAGCCGATCTTGCTGGATTTTTTGTCGTAATATTCTTCGTTGGTGTAGGTGGCGTCGTAGATCATCAAATCGGCTTCTCGCGCCAACCATAAGACGTTTTCGTCTAGCCGATCGGGAAAATGCTCTGTATCAGTAACATATGCTACTGAATGCCCGCCCCAACTCACCCGGTAGCCAATAGCTTCTCCCGGATGATTCAGCAAAGCATTTTCGATGATGACATCCCCAAGCTGTACCTTTTCGCCAATTTCAAGATCGCAAAACTTCAAATCGGCTCCCATGATTTGTAGCGGCACGGGAAAGTTCGGGTGAAGCATTTGGTCGTTGAGGCGTTGCTCAATGGTAGAGCCATTGGGTGCGATCGCACCGTAGATATAAAACTTATTGATAGGCACAAAAGCTGGCACAAAAAAGGGAAAGCCTTGAATATGATCCCAGTGGGAATGGGTGAAAAACATATGGGCTTCAATCGGCATTTCTGACAAAAGCGTTTGCCCCAGTTCTCGTAGCCCAGTGCCACCATCAAACACCAGGCGCTGACCTGCAATTTGCATTTCAACGCAAGAAGTATTGCCACCGTAACGCACTGTTTGAGAACCTGGGCAAGCAATACTACCTCTTACGCCCCAAAACTTAACTAAAAACTGCTTCTGCACGTTAGACATGAGCCTTTACTTGCGCCAACTGGTCAACGAATCTGGTAACAGCGCCACCCTTTTTATCGTATTTCCCATCTTAATGAAGATCCATCGAGATAGCTGCATTTGCAAGTGGAGTTAATACTTGTCAGCAGTAAGGGTGAATCAAAATATCACAAGCTTTTCATACGTTAGCTTAGAGCAAACAAACAGACTTTCAGAGATTTGTAATTTTTGCTAAAGCTCGTTTGGGTGAGTCTGCTCCAGGCTAGCGGTTAGTCCTGGCAATTTAGCTAGCCATTGGCCCAGAAGGGTAAGACCGGAGGGAGAGGTCAAATTATACTGCAGCGGTGTGATAGTAATGTAGTTTTCCTTAATAGCGTGAACGTCCGCTGGCAATAGAGACACCCCTGCTTTTACCCCAGTCATCGCCGACTCTAGCACACCATCGCCGCCCCAGGTATCCAGAGGATCGCTTACCTCCTCCATCACTTCTCCGGCTAACCAATAGTAGGTTTTGCCACGCGGATCAACCCGTTTTTCGAAGAGATCGACGTAGCGACGCAGCCCTTGACGAGTAATTTTGACACCCCGAATGTCAGCCTCCCTGACGGCAGGAATATTGACATTCAAAAGCACGCCAGAGGTAAGGCTATTATTCCCTAGATGATCTACCAACGCACGAGCAAAGTTAGCGCCTGGTTGAAACTCGCGCTCGTTGAAGCTGGCTAAACTCAAGGCAATAGCCGGAATACCTTCTATCACCCCTTCCATGGCCGCTGAAACCGTTCCCGAATAAAGGACATCAGTCCCTAAATTGGCTCCGTGATTGATGCCAGAAAGCACAAAGTCTGGCGGCGTTTCTAGAAGTGCTCCTAGTGCTAGCTTGACACAGTCAGAAGGGGTGCCCGAACAGGCCCAAGCCTGTACCTCTGGATGAAAGCCCGACTCAACCACTTCGGCTCGAATAGGCTTATGCAGCGTCAACCCGTGACCTGTTGCCGAGCGTTCGCGATCTGGGCAAACCACAGTAACGGTGTGTCCGGCAGCGGCTAGCGTGTTAGCTAACGTACGAATTCCCAGCGCAAAAATACCGTCATCATTGCTGACTAAAATGTTCATAGGCGTCGGTAAGTTGACATGGTTAGCGCGAAAAAGCTTGGAAAAGTTTATGGCGCTGACCCTGAACCCAATACACTGGGTAGTGAAATTACAATCAAAGCTTTGTGCTGCTATCAGCGCTGGAGCCAGCCCCATGACGGCTAGGCAAGACCCGTTTTAAGGTACCTAGTCAGCATAGCTTAACTGCTTTGGCTAGTTATTTTGATCAGCAAAAGGGGCGCTATCTCTGTTTTTACTGTATTGTTTAGCCGAAGTTTACGAGCATGACCACATTACCAACCGAATTGGAGACACAGCTACAGTCGCTTGAGCAGTCTGCTCAAGCCGCCATCGCTGAGGCAGCGACCTTAGACGAGTTAGAACAACTGCGAGTTGGTTACTTGGGTAAAAAAGGCCAGCTTTCTAAAGTATTAGGGGGAATGGGGCGGCTACCAGCCGCCGAGCGTCCCCATATTGGGGCATTAGCCAATACCACCAAAACGGCTTTGCAAACAGCTTTAGAGGAGAAGAAAGCAACGCTACAAACGGCGGCAATTGCCGCTCAGCTTGCAGACGAAGCGCTAGATGTGACGATGCCGGGGGTTTTTGTCTCTCAGGGACGGATACACCCGATCAACAGCATTATTGACCAAATCGTCGATATTTTTGTGGGTTTGGGCTATACCGTAGCTCAAGGCCCTGAAGTTGAAACAGATTACTACAACTTTGAAGCGCTGAATTTCTTGCCTGACCATCCGGCCAGAGACATGCAAGATACGCTTTACCTCACCGATGGTCAACTCATGCGTACGCACACGTCAAATGTGCAAATTCGTTACATGAAGGCGCATGAGCCACCGATGCGGGTTGTGGCGGTAGGGCGCTGTTACCGACGCGACACGGTAGATGCTACCCATGCCGCTGTGTTTCACCAGATTGAGTTTTTTGCCGTAGATAAAAACCTAACTTTTAGCGACCTGAAAGGCACCATTAAGGTGTTTTTGGAGGCGTTGTTTGGTGAAATTCCAGTTCGCTTTCGCCCTAGCTTTTTTCCGTTTACGGAACCGTCTGCTGAGGTCGATGTGCAATGGCAAGGGCAGTGGCTCGAAATTTTAGGCTGTGGCATGATTGACCCCAATGTTTTGCAGGCTGTCGGCTATGACCCAGAGGTTTATTCGGGGTTTGCTGCGGGCTTAGGGGTTGAGCGGCTAGCTATGGTGCAAAACAAGATTGACGATATTCGTCGTCTTTACAGTAGTGATTTACGCTTTTTGCGCCAGTTTTAAGGGTGAGCTAAAAAGCCTACAAAAATAAGGTAAGGAGCGCGATCGCGCTCCTTACCCCTGTATCCTAAAATCCTGAAAATATTAAGCTTCCCGATTAAGGAATTCTTGTATTTGCCCAATGGCAGCCCGACCGATGTTGAACACCGCCCAGCTAGCGGCCAAAATGATGGGAGCTAGCACTGCCAAAACGCGGAAATCCAGATCCATTTCCGAATCCTCCTATTGCTAAAAAATCTTGTAACTTTAAGCGGTGTAATAATTCTCTCATAATTAATTCTATTTCCCACAGGTTCTAGGCGAAAGTTCAGGCTTCAGGCAAAACCGAGCTGTTGCCCTGTACCCGCGTGGACTGCTGCGAGTTGACAATACTTTTGGGCATGTTCAATTAGATCGGTGGCTTCTAGGTCAGTCAGCGATCGCACGACTTTACCCGGTAGACCCATCACCAGCGATCGCGGTGGTACCGACTTGGTGACAACAGCGCCAGCCCCCACGATACTGCCTGTACCAATACGCACCCCGTTGAGCAGCGTTGCGCCAATCCCTATAAGACTGCCTCGCTCCACCCAAGCACCGTGGATGACTGCTCGATGACCGACTGTAACGTAATCTTCTAAAACCGTTGGAAAACCGACATCACCATGGAGCACGGCTCCATCTTGCACGTTGCTATAGCCGCCTACCTGAATCCGCTCAACATCGCCTCGCAGCACCGCACCATACCAGATGCTAGCGCCTGCCGCTAGGGTGACTTGGCCAACTACAGTGGCGTTTGGAGCTACAAACGTGGCTGCTGTGATATCAGGCGCAGGCCAAAATTTTCCAGGGGTGACTAACAAGGGCTGGGCATAATCCACGATAGTTCCTTAAAGTTATGACAGAATGCAGCCGAGAAACCGCAAGTGACCGAGTCCTCCCAGTTATAATAAGGCCACCAGAACATGTGGGACTGGTGTTGTGTAGAACCGTCTCGTTTAAGACTCAATGGTGAATCCAGCCCTACAATATCCCATCTTTGGCCCTGAAATTCAGTGCCCCCACTGTCGTCAAACCATTCCAGCCCTGACGCTCACCGATACTTATCTGTGTACTCGTCATGGCGCTTTTGAAGCGGATCCAGAAACGCGGGAACTGGTGCATTTACAGTCGGGGCGGCACTGGCGGCAATGGCAAGAAGAATGGTATCGGCAACATACTCACCCAGACGGCATTCGCTTTGAAATTCACGAGGCTCTAGACCGCTTGTATACTCAGGGATATCGGGCCACCCGTGTTATTATTGCCCGCCGCTATAAAGACCTAGTCAGTGCCTACCTTGAGCGCAGTACGCCTTGGCGAGGCAAAGCAGAAACAGCGTCTCCACGACTGTATGGTTTGCCCGTTGAGTTTAGCCCGCCTTCTGAGGATGAACCCTGCTGGGACGTGATCAATTTCGATTTAGAAAAGGAACCTGGCGCTCCGGTGCGCTATCCCTATTTTCGTCTTTTTGAGTGAGTCTTGACCTGATGACTGGGTGGGTGAGACTTAATGACCTAAGTCTTGAGGTTAGCTATGCATCATACCTCTATCCGAACCGCTAATATTCATCGAGCGATCGCCTTTTATGAGCAGCTAGGCTTTGCGGTAACCGAGCGCTTTACAGCCGGCATTACCTTAGCCTGCTGGATGGAAGGTCTAAATGGTCGCATTGAGCTACTTCAGATTCCTGAGCCACGACCCGCCGCAGATGCGTTTACTGACGAACATTACACCGGATATTACCATTTGTCTTTTGACTTAACTGAGGTGGCCACAGATTTGCCCAGTTGGCTAGCAGCCTTACAGCAGCGTTTTGAGCAAGCCGCCCAAGCTTCAGTGCCAGTAGACCCGCTCAAGATTTTGTTACCCCCTCAGCAGCAAATGATTGGTAATCACGTTTATGAAGTGATGTTTATTGCCGATGCGGATGGTTTGCCCTTGGAGTTTATGCGGATGCTAGGTCATGTCAGCTAAGGTGGCTCCCTTTGCCGATAACTGGGCTTATTTAAAAACAGAACTGGGCTGGCTGGAACGGTTGCTGTTAGCTGCAGTTGCCAAGCAACGGCAAGACAATCGTGAGGTGAACCAGATTGCCCAGTCTCCGGCTGATCGAGCTACAAGCCACTGGTGGAAAGGTATTATTACCCTCACTCCGCCTGCTTTTCAAGACGACTGCCGCGTGCCGCCCAAAGCGATCAAGTCTCACAAGCAGAGCTATCAGCAGCTTTTAGCTGCCCGCATTCAAGCTAGCCAGTCTCAGGGCATTGTGCTAGCGCTACCGTTACTATGCGATCGCTTTCAGCTTTCCATTCCAGAAAAAAATTTGGTGCTGTTGGCTCTCGCCCCGGAAATTAATCGGCGCTATAGTCGGCTGTATCGTTATTTGCAGGCCGACACCAGCCGCCTGATGGGGATACCGACTGTAGACTTGGGTCTAAGGCTTTTTTGCCGCAACGATTTAGAATGGCGTCGCCTGAGGGCACAACTGGCCAAGCCAAGTGCTTTTATCCATCAGCTTTTGCATACGCTAGAAGCGGAGCCAGCGCCGTTACTCGATCGCTATCTGCAACTATCGCCCGAACTGGTTAATTATCTGCTGGCCGAAGCACCGCAAGGCGACGAGCTTCATCGGCTGGTGCCTGCTGCCGTCGTCACAGAAGCGATCGCTCAACCGCAAATTTATAGCGCTCCGCACTGGCACGAGGTTGTTTTGCCACGTCCGCTTCTGCAAAGCTTGCAGGGATTAGTTCAGCAGATGCAGTTTAACCTCAGTCTGTCAGCTACGGGAGCAGAGACGGCATTGGGTCAGGTCGTTTTGTTTGCTGGCGCAGCCGGAACGGGTAAAACCTATGCAGCTAAAGCGATCGCTCAAGCGCTGCAACAACCTTTGACGCTAGTTGACTTAACCCACCGCTCTGCAACAGAGTGTCAGGCTTTACTCAGCCATCCGGCGCTGCAAACAGCTCCTTTGGTTCTAATTCGAGCCGCCCAGCAGTGGTTAGGACGGCAAGAAACTAACGACAACCTGATTAGCCGTTGGTTGTCGCAGCGGCGACAGGTGCCGAGTCTGACGCTATTGACCACCCATTTTATGCAATCGATTCGACCTCGCTGGCGCTATCAGCTAGAGGGGGTTTTAGAATTTCCCTTACCCAATCAGTTGCAGCGACGGCAGCTCTGGCAGCAAATGTTGCCGGACGATATCGAAGTGGCAGATGAAGTTGATTGGGCAAAGGTGGCGCGATTAGCGCTAACCGGGGGTGAAATTCAAGCGATCGCCCAGGCAGCCCTGGCTTATGCTCGCCTAGCTGAGCCATCCCGGCTGCAGGCAAAGCACCTGCGACAGGCGGCAGCGCTGCGGGGTAAAACGCTGCGGCTATAGCAGCGCTATTGGCTCATTTGCTCAGCTGCCCGTTCAAAATCCGCCGTGGCTTGTTGAGTAGCGGCTACATTAAAAAATTCGGCGGCGATCGCAGGTGCAAGCGTAAAAGTGTTCAACCCTTGCGTCGCTAAAAAGGTCACTTCTTCAATGCTGCGAATGCTGGCTACTAATAGCCGAGTCGGACTCAGTAACGCTGCGATCGCTTGCTGCATTGTCACTAAAGTCTCGCGTCCTTGTCCGCTCAGATCGTTGATGCGCCCTAGGTAAGGAGCCGCGTAGTCGGCTCCCAACGCCGCCGCCATCAACACTTGCTGGGGGGCATAAACTGCCGTCAAGGTGACGCGGATGCCCTGCTGAATCAGCTTTGTGGCCGCTAGGGTACCAAGCTGGGTGATAGGAACTTTGACGACAATCCGGCGATCGCCAGCAGCAAGCTGTTGCCCCCGTTCCACCAAGGCTGGAACCGTGTCTCTCCAGGTTTGCAACTGCACCTCTTGTGCCCCTAAAGCAAAAGCGGTTTCTGCCAGAGAATGGAGCTTATCTAGGCTACAAGCCGTTCCTGAGCGGGCTAGCAGCAGCGGATTGGTGGTTATGCCATAAAACAGACCCGTGGCTAACCAGTCAGTCCACTGCGGGGGATCAGCACAGTCTAAAAATAGCCGTAGGGTTGGAGGTACTGTCGAGACAGACATAGGTAAGCTGGCGCGGTGTTAACGGTTCTTCAATGATCGCCTGCCGCCGACCCCTCGAAAAAAAGAAGTGCGTTACGATCAGAAATAATGATTTACAAACTGAAATATCCCCATGACTGTCGTTTATCCCCGCAAATTGCAAAACGCCTTGAGTGCTCGTGATATTCTCAGCCGCGTCGTCAGCGATCGCGAAATTCACCTCATCACGCTCAATCGCTACCGCTACAACGAACAGCGCAGTTGCAAAGACTTAACTGATTTAATCGAATCACTCAATGGCGAACCCCGCGACCTGGTACAAGATTTGTCTCACCACGTTGCTGATGAAGCGCGTCATGCTTTTTGGCTAACCGACTTACTGATTGAATTGGGTGCCGAGGTCAACACGCCCCCTGGATCCTCTTATATTGACGAGTTTGAGCGGCTACTCGACCAAGATCAGTTCAGCTCTGCTGAGCAAAAAGAAGCGGGTATTATCGCTGCTTTGGCGGCAATTAACGTTACGGAAAAGCGCGGCTGCGAGTATTTTTCAGCCCATATTCACGCCCTAAAGCAAGCACCGCAGACAGAAGAAAATATCAAAATTCGCCAAACCATTGAGCAAATTTTGCCAGAAGAGGCTGGACATGTGCGCTGGGGTACCCGTCGTTTGGCTGAAATTGCTAAGAAAAGTCCGGCGCATCGGCGTCAGGTAGAGCAGGCAAGGCTGAAATATGCAGCCATTGAGCAAGCCGCTTATGAATCAGGGATGGATATTACATTGGGGGCTGAACTGCGCCGCGTTAGCAAGCTGGTTGAAATTGCCAACACGCTACCTGTTTGGCAGCGTCCTCAGTATTTGATGGAGCGATTGCCGCTGACTTTGCTAGCCCCTGATTTGCAGCAAACTCGCCTGACTGCGGCTCAAAGAGTTTGGCAGCGTGATCCGCAGGCTTTTGTTGAAAAGCTAGTTCCGATGTTTTTAAGTGGCTTGAATCCTGCCAAGTCGGCTGAAAAAGGCTCTAAAGTGGCGTAACGTCACCGCTACAGCCCTGATCAGGCCGTGAAGCGATCGCTTAAGCGCCAAAACCTTTGGCTTGTCGCTGAGTCAGGTGCCAGATTTGTAATTTGCCAGCTGAGCCACCGACTACCAGCCGATCGCCAGCAGGATGCCAGACTAAACAGGAGACGCCTTGGCGGAAATTTTTCAGCGTTTGGGCTAGCTGCTTGCCGTTTTGCCAGAGGGCAATCTGTCCTTCGCGGCTAGCGGATGCCAGGAGTTGGGAATGGGGTTGAAACGCGATCGCGATAACTGTGTCTTGATGATGTTGTAAAACCCGCGATCGCCATCCCCTTTGCGTCGTTTCTCGCTCCCATACCGTAATGCCTTCAGCACAGGCCGCCGCGAGCAGCGGCGCTGAGCCGCTCGTAGGAGGCATTGACCAGCAAACCTGCCGCACTTTGCCGGGGAACCCCTGCATCAGCCAGGGGGGAGGGCTACCCCATTCCACCACCGTTAAGGTGCGATCTAAATTGCCAGACCCCAAATAACGCCCCTCCTGCGACCAAGCAGCGGCAATGCTAGCCCCCGGCACCTGGATTAACTGTGCCGCTTTTTGCCACTGGTGAGTCTGCCAGACTTTGATGCCCCCATGACCGCTCACCGCTAAGGAGTCGCCGCTTGGATGCCAGACTAAATTCAAGACAGACGAAGCCTGAAAGTCTAGCGATGCCAAGCGATCGCCCGTTGGTATTTGCCAAAGCTCAACCTGAGAACCCACGCCAACAGCCAGAAGGTTTTGCTGCGGATGCCACGCCAGCTGATCTAGCCAAACCCCTGCATACGTCTGCTGCCATTGGATGCGATGCGCAGATGATGCTACCTGCCAGACAGTTACTTCACCCGCTTGTCCTACGGCGGCTAAAAATTGGCTATCGGCAGAAAAAGCTAGGCTACTAATGGCAGCATTTTGAGGCGATCGCAGCGCGATTAATTGACCGGGGGGGCTACCCATCATAACCTCACCAGCCGCCGATGCGGCTGCTAGCCAGTGACCGTTGGGCGACCAGGCGATCGCCGTTACATAATCAGCGAGGGTTGTTTGCCAGGTGGCGGTCGCAGTGATCGAGGCCGTTGATCTCACGCTAGACAAGTCCGAAAGCCCTCGCGCAGCTCAGCTTGATTCAGGTTGCGGCCAATAAAGACGAGTTCGCTGCGGCGGGTTTCGTTCGCTTTCCAGGGGCGATCGCTGCGGCCATCAAAAATCATGTGTACCCCCTGAAACACATAGCGATTGGCTTCACCTGCCAGATTGAGAATGCCTTTCATCCGAAAGATATCGGGGCCTTTGCTTTGTAACAGCTCGTTAACCCAAGTGCTGAGCTTATCGCTATCGAGAGGACGCTCTTCCACAATGGCAAACGAATAGACCGATTCGTCATGCTCGTGGGCAGCTTCGTTGAGAAATTCTGGATCCACTTGTAAGGCTCGGTCTAAATCAAATGCCTGAACCCCTAAAATCGATTCGATCGCCAGTTCCGCCTTTTGAGTGCGGTAAACTTTGGCCATTGCGTTCATGTCGAGAAGGCGTCGCTCTAGCTCCACCAGTTCTTCCTCAGCCACCAGATCGATTTTGTTGAGTAAAATGACATCGGCAAAAGCGATTTGCTCTTGAGCCTCGTCGCTATCCCAATGCTGCCAGATATGCTTGGCATCGACGACAGTAATCACAGCGTCTAAAGCCAGTTGGGCCCGAACGTCTTCATCCACAAAAAAGGTTTGAATGACGGGAGCCGGATCGGCTAATCCAGTCGTTTCAATAACTAAATGGTCAAACTGATCGCGCCGCTGCATCAGGTTACCAATGATGCGAATCAGGTCGCCCCGTACGGTGCAACAGATGCAGCCGTTGTTCATTTCAAAAATTTCTTCGTCAGCATCAATCACCAGTTGATTGTCGATCCCCACTTCACCAAATTCATTGACAATGACGGCCACTTTCTTTCCGTGTTCGTAAGTCAAAATGCGGTTGAGCAAAGTGGTTTTGCCAGCACCTAAATATCCGGTCAGCACCGTGACGGGTACGCCTGCTGTTGCTGCTGTCGTGATCACGTTCTATTTACCTTTAAACTTTGGGAACCTCAGAATTTCGGCATTATCCCTGACGCCGTTTCCCCAGAAAAGTTTGCCACGAACAGTTTAGTCAGGCGGGTGCTGGGGGGCTGACCTGATGGCGTGTTGAACTTCCGCAAACGTAATTTCGCTAGCGGCTCGATGAATTTTGAACATCTGCGGCGGCTGGGTCATAACGGTGATGACGGTTTCCAGCGGCGGACAACCTGGCTCTTGGCACTGAAGCTGGCTGATAGAAACCGGAATATCAGCAGACAAATCGAGCGCTGCTTGTGTCCAAGTCTTGAGTTGTCCAATCTGGCTAGAATCAGCCTGAGGACGTTGCTGTTTGAACAGGTTCATGGCGGGGATGTAGCGCTACTGGGAGAGCGCCATCAGGTTGAGCTAAAGCAGAGCCAGTTACGCGTCAGTCTATCATCGCTACTTTAGCGGTTCAACCGCTTCAGCCGGACCGAGAATTGAAACGTAAGGCACTGTAAAAAAGTCGGCGGCTGCCGCTTGGGCTTGCTCAAGGGTGACCGCAGCGATCGCCTGGGAAAACTGCTGATCAAATTCCATCCCTAACCCAATGATTTCATACCAGCCCAGCAGTTGAGCAATTTGGGCATTGGTTTGCTTGCCCAGGGCATACTGCCCCAACAGCTTATTTTTCGCAGTTTGCAGTTCTTCCGGCAGCAGCGATACGGTTCGCAGGCGGGCTAGCTCAAATTGCAGTCCTTCGAGGGCGATCGCGGTGTTGCTGGGTGCTGTGCCAATATAGGCGACAAACTGAGAACCGCCAATTCGCGTGGGGTAGAAGGCCGAAACGTCATAAGCCAGTCCGCGCTTTTCTCGCAGCTCAACGAACAAACGGCTGGAAAGTCCGTTACCTAGATAGGTGTTTAAAAGCTTAAGGGCAGCATAGGCCGGATGTTTGACGGCAGCCGCCTGATAGCCCAACATCACAATTGACTGATGTGTTTCCTGTACCAAAATAGAGCGAGTGGGTTGGGTGGGCTGCGGCGGAAACTGTAAAGCGGGAATGGGTTCAGTCGGGGCTGACCAGTCGCCAAAAACGGCACTGACTAGGTCAACAGCGCGATTGCGGGTAATGCGCCCTGCAATGCTCACGACCATATTGTCGGGGCGGAAATAGGTTTGGTGCGCTTGCAGCAAGTCAGTGCGCTTGAGCGCTGCTAAGCTCTCGGCGGTGCCAATGGCGGGTAGCGCGTAGGGATGATCGCCGTAAAGTAGGTG
Organism: Almyronema sp.; assembly: GCF_052168255.1. Classification (NCBI taxonomy): domain Bacteria; kingdom Bacillati; phylum Cyanobacteriota; class Cyanophyceae; order Nodosilineales; family Nodosilineaceae; genus Almyronema; species Almyronema sp. Next base: position 55,468 of record NZ_JBQLZL010000016.1, read on the forward strand.
GCGCAACTGATTGTAAGCTACCGTAAAAGGCTGCTCTTGCATGGACTGAATGCCTTGCAGAGCCAACCGCTGTTCTAGTTCAAATTCAGCCTGTGACAAACTGGGAAAACGCAGAATTTTTCCGGCTAGCCCCAACATGTCCGCAAAGTCGCTAGAAACGGTTTTGAGGCTGAGTAAGCTGTAATCGGCAGAGGCATCGGTGCCTAAGCTAGCGCCGACTGACTCGACTTGCTCGGCAATATCCATAGAGCTGAGATCGGCGGCTCCTTTGGTCAGCAGCGCGGCCAGCAGGTTAAACAGTCCGGCTTGCGATCGCGCTTCGTATCCGGTTCCGGCTCTCACAAAAATCCGGGCTGAGACGATATCAGCCACCGGGTTTTCTGCCACGAGAACAGTTAAACCATTGGATAAAACAGTGCGATGGGTCAAAGGTTGGCTGATAGAGGTTGATACAGTCACTCGCAAAAAAAGAGGGATAGAGATTTTAGCACTCAGGAAGCATCATAGCGAACGAGCGATCTCAACGTTCAGGCTGGTTGCAGAATCGTTGCGACATAATTGTCAGGAGAGAGATACTGCTGCGCCAACTGCTGTAAATCAGCAGGCGTATAAGCCTGAATCGCTTGCGGATAGGTAACGCAGACTTCTGGCTGAGCAATGGTGCTGTAGTAGCCATACAGTCCGGCTAGCTGCCCTGGCGTTTCGGTTGAAAAAGCGTAGTCGTTACATAGCAAACGGCGACAGCGGCTGAGTTCAGCTTCGCCAATTGGCGTTGTTGCTAAGTCAGCCAAGCGATCGCGAATAATCGCCTCAACGGTGGCGACATATTCAGGCGACAGCCAAGCATTGAGCGTAAACAGGCTGCCATCACGCTGTAGCGAAAAACTACTGCTGATGTCTTGAACCAATTGGCGTTCTTCTCTAAGCTCTCGCACCAGCCGCGAAGATCGCCCCTCTGCCAGCAGCACTGACAATAAATCCAGACCATAGCCCTGACGGAGCTGATCAACACCAGGCCCCGTCCAAGCCAGGGTCAAACGGGCTTGTCCTAGCCGGGGTAGCTGCAACACCTGCCGTTGAATGCCTTTGATTTGGGGCAGCGCCACCGTTTCTTTCACCGGATGCTCTACCTGATGGGCAAAGGGACGAAAGGCGTGTAGCACCATTTCTACCGCCTTTTCCAAGGCAATTCCCCCCACCATCACCACCGTCATATTTTCTGGTTGGTAATAAGCTTGGTGAAAATGCCGCATTTCTTCGGGCGATCGCTGGTTGAGAATAGCTTCTGTACCCAAAATAGGGCGACCATAGGGATGCTGTTGATAAATCAGCTCAGACATCGCCTGAAAGCCCAACCAGTCGGGATCATCCATCGACTGTCGAATTTCTTCTAACACCACACAGCGTTCTCGCACAAATTCATCCGCCGGAATCGCCGCATGTAGCAGCAGATCGGCTAAATAGGGCAAGGTTTCGGCTAGCGCATCGGCGGCGATCGCCAAAAAGAAATGGGCATAGTCGTGGCTGGTGGCGGCGTTAGTCATCCCGCCCCGACTTTCAATCGTCGCATCAAACATACCGGGGGGCAGGCGATCGGTTCCCTTAAAAATCATGTGCTCTAGAAAGTGAGCCATGCCAGACCAGTCGGATGGTTCTGCGATCGCCCCAGCCCTTACCCAAACATCAGTCACTACTACGGGGGTTGCCGTGATCTCCTGATGAATCACCGTCAAGCCATTTTCGAGGCGCACGACAGTAGCCGGAAACTCTGAGCTGTTCAAGGGCTTTGATCCAAATTGTCGTCAAATAACCGTCTAGCAAAAAAACGCTCAGCGAAAATTTACCGCCGTCCCGTGAATTTACTAGAGATTAATGTGAGGTTAAATTATATACAATTTTCAATCTAACCGCGATTTTGGCTAGATCCATCAAAAAGTCCTCTACAAAATTCGTAGAGGACTGATGAAAGCTAAAAGTTCACCGCAGCGCCGTCTTACCTCAGTCTTCGACCTGGTAAAACCAGGTGGGTACCTGAGCATCGGCTTTAAGTTTCCGGGTACAATGCCCGGTCTACTGCCACCGACACAATTTGGTTCCCTTGTACAAAAGACATAGATCGTAAAACATTGTTGGCAGTCACCAACGCCGCAGTGGAACTGGTGACTATCATAACCAAACCGCCTTGGTAGAGTGCAAGGGGGAAAGCCGAATTTTTGCCGGACAGCCACGACTCACACCGGATGGAAGACTGACTATGCCTGCTTTTATCACGTTACTGACAGATTTTGGCAGTCAAGATGTTTATGTAGGGGTAATGAAAGGGGCGATCGCTCGTATTGCCCCCAGCGCCGTTGTTATTGATCTAACGCATGATGTTGCTCCGCAAGCTGTTTTGGCCGCTAGTTTTCATTTGAGGAGTGCCTATCGCTATTTTCCAGATGGTACGGTTCATGTAGTAGTGGTTGACCCCGGCGTAGGGTCGCAGCGACGGGCGATCGCCGTACAAATGCCTCAGGGATATCTAGTTGGCCCTGATAATGGCGTTTTTAGCGGCGTTTTAGCCGACACCACCGGATTAGCTGCCGTTGAGCTGAACAACCCGGTCTACTGGCGATCGCCTCAGCCTAGCCAGACCTTTCATGGTCGAGATGTGTTTGCCCCAGTGGGCGCTTATTTAGCCAAAGGCACTCCTTTTGCCCTGCTGGGTACTGCCATTCCGGTCACAACCCTCAAGCGGTTGCCTGCCGTAGACTATCAGACGACGGCCAACGGCTTTGGCGGCTCGGTGCAGCATATTGATCGCTTTGGTAATCTAATCACTTCTATACCGGGTAAAGTGCTGGCCAATCAGCAGTGGGTAGCCGCGTTCGATATTTTAGAAATTCAAGCTGTGCAAGCCTACGCCGATCGACCTGCTGGCCGTTTGGTTGCCCTGGTGAACAGCCAGGGCTGGCTTGAAATTGCCGTTAGCCAGGGCAGCGCTCAGGCAGAACTCAAAGCGGCGGTTGGCGACCCCGTAGAAGTTCGATTGCTAGATTGAGGGCTTTTATCCCTAGAATGGACTCGTCCTTGTAGATTGAATTCTAAACGGATGTCGCAAGGTGCTTTCTTTCTACAAACGCTCTGCCGTGCTGTGGCTCCCATCCCGTCGCCGCACCTGGCCGCCCAAGCGATCGCCACCCACAGCGCGGCTTTGCAACCAGCCGTGCAGCCACTTTTAGCCGTGGTTAAACAGTTGCGATCGCCTCAAAGTGGCTGGCCTGCCCAGCTACCGCAAACCCCCGAAAATATGACCCCTTATGTCTCGGAGGAAATTCAGGAGGTCATAGAAGCGCTACAGGCAATCTCGCCCGCTAACGAAGCTGCGCCGCCACTGTGGCTGCAAACCGATTGCTTGATTGAACTGCTAATTGCTGAAATGCTCTGGAGTGTAGCCTGTAGCGACTACGAAACGATGCGGCTGCTAGAGGGTGTCAAAGCCATTAAACAAGCCGAAGCTTCTGCCCAAGAAGGCATTTTGCGACTCATTGTGGTCTTGTCGCTAGAAGTTACTGGCCGCAAACAGCTTTTAGATTTGGTCACCCAAGCCGCTCCTCACCGCGAAAATTGGCTCAGCCAGCCTGTGGGCTTGCAAATTCACGATAGCGATCTCTGCCACCAACCGTTGCAGTCAGACCAGTTGCTGGCTCAACTACAGCAGCGGATACAGCGCACCACGCCCGCTGTAGGCCCCCTATTAGAAGGGTTAGACGTTGACCTGTTGCAGCCCCTACAACCCTGGCAGCGCGGCAAGCTACAGCTCAATTTGCAGCTTGAATTTATCCCCCAGCGGGCAGGTTCGCTGCCGCCACCCGCCGCCGCTCACCCACCAGCGCCCGCTGATTCGCCACCTGCTAACCGCGTCCCTTTGAATACGCCGTTAGCAGACGCTGCTGCGGTATTGGTTTCTGGGGCAGAACCCGCTTCGTCGCCTCCCCCCGTCTGGATGACGCTAGTTGAAGAAGCCTGGATTCAGCAGTTTGCTCAAACTGTCTTAGAGCATAGCCTCCTGGCTCTTTTGCCTGAGGTGGCCCAAAACGATGCTTTAGCGCCTTCTAGCCAGAACCCGGCTTTTTTTCACTGGCTTTTAGCGGAAACCAGCGCGCTTGTTGAGGGCTTAAAAGACAATCGCCAATTGTTTCAACCCGCCTTTTTTCAGCAGCCGATTTTGCTGTGCGATTTGCTATCGCGGTTGCTGTGGTCGGTCAGCCGCAGTACGCCTACAGCTATGCGTTTGTTAGGCGGGGTGGCGGCTCAGCAGCTACAGCCGGATGGGGTTTGGCAAGCTGGAAACCTGCGGTTGCAGGCTAAGCTACAGATTCAGTTGGTTCAGGTGAACTGGCAATTTGATTTGAGTACAGGGTTAGTGACTGCTGCCAACAGGCGCAGGCCAGACAGTGCTATTTGGCTGCGAGAAATGATCGATCTGCCCACTATCAGCCGCTTGCCAGCCCTAGAACAGCAAATTCAGCAGCAGATTCAGCGGCGATCGCCAGAGCTAGCGGGCTTTCTCAACGGCACCGCGATTGAAGTGTTAACGTCGGAAACGGGTTTAGAAGCTCAAAAAGGTCAGCTGCGGCTGACGCTAGACCTGCAGTTTATCGCCGATGCTTGATTTTTGGGGATGTTATGTCTTTGCCACAGCCGCTCTATGCTTATGCTCTGTGCCGCTTACCCCAACAGCCGCTCGCCTTACCGACGGGCATTGCGGGGCCACTAACACTGATCGACAACGGCACCCTGGCAGCTATTGTAGAGCCTGACACTTTTTGGGCAACGATTGCGGCACAAGATGCCCTGCTGATGGAGGCGGTTCTCATCCACGATCGCATTTTGTGTCAAATTTTTGAGTCGTTCCCTTTACTGCCCTTACGCTTTGGTACCCGTTTTGAGTCTGTAACCGGGCTGCAGGCGCATCTAGCTACCTATGGCGATCGCTACTGGCAGCAGCTAGCAGTTCTAGCTGACAAAGCCGAGTATGCTCTCAAGTTTTCTCCTCAAGCGATCGCGCTGCCAGAAATTGCCGCTGAACTTAAAGGGCGCGCGTATTTTTTGGCGAAAAAACAACGGCTACAGACCCAGGCAGATGCCCAACAACAGCAGCAGCAGGAGCTAAACCAGATGTTAGCCACCCTGCAGCAGCTAGCGGAAAAGCTGCACCAAGAAGCTCCTCGTGAAGGCGTTGAGCGTATTTTTTTGCTCTTGAAGCGATCGCAGCAGGACGCCTTGCAACAACAGGTCATCACCTGGCAACAGCAGACTCTGCATTGGGAAATCAGTTTAAGTCAGGCACTACCGCCCTATCATTTCTTAGAATAAAAACAGTTCCGTTTAAACTTAGCCCCAAACCAATTCAGGACGATGGCAATACTCAAAATCACAGTACCGACAATGGCGTGTGCAACTTGCGCTGCCACAATTATGAAGGCCGTTCATGCAGTTGATCCGGAGGCTGAAGTTGAGGCAGATCCAGCTACCAAACTGGTCAAGATCAACACAGAAGCTTCTAACGCCGAAATCACAGAAGCGCTGGTAGCAGCGGGCTATCCGATTGCATAGGCGCTTTTCGGCACTGGCTTCTAGCTGCTCAAAATTCAGTAAAGTTATAAGCCAGATTTTTATCTGATAATGGAAAAGTTTAAAGAATGTTATCTAATTTACAGTCATTCTCTTGTAGAGACTTCATAATAGTAATTGAGCATCTTTAGTTATTTCTTAACTAAGCTTTCCTTGCAGAATCTCAGTTGAGTGATATACTAAGGAACCCTCAAGCGAAGCTTAAATACACTGATAAATCAAAAATATAAATCAATCCGTTAAAAGCACTTTTTGTAAAGTCCGGCCACTGGTCGGACTTTTTTTGTGGCTTTACTCTTCTGCCGGAGCCAGCCCTAAAAACAGATCGGCTTGGGCATAGTCAGCGGTTTGAGAAGTGGTGAGGCTGAGGCTACGGAGCGTTCCTAGCATTCTTTGGGTTTCAAGCATGAAGGGTTGATCGGGCGTTAGGCCAATTGCTCGATACAAAAAGGACAGCGTAGAGCCAATGTTGACATAAAAGTAGCCGTTGTTGTCAGCCGGAAACGGGGCGATCGCATTTTGAAACGTCGGATGCTCTGCTAGAAATTCGTCCGGCTGAGGATTGAGTAAGCGCCGCAAAGCGCCCGACCCTACGGTCAGGGTGAGCACATCTGCAGCCGACCAGCCGTAGCCTACAATGTCGGTGAGTTCGGCCGCTGGAGTGAGTTCGATTTGCCAACGGGTAGCGGCTACCCCATTAATGGTTTGGGCTTCTACGCTAGCCTCGTTGCTACTCAAAAACTGCTCAAACGCTTGTAGAGCGCTTTCCGCCGCCGCGCGATCGCTGGTTTGTAGCATTAAGCCAATGCCCAGTTCAACCTGCGGGGCAAACTCACTCACTAGACTTTCGCGGCTAGGAAAGAGAAAGAACCCAAACGCCCCATCCATCCAGGCCAGAATATCTGTTTCTAAATCTAGCCCGGTGGCGGCTGTCACCGCCATGTTTAAGAACGTGAGTCCGGTGTTGATCTGCTCAATATTGAGACTTTCGAGCAGTTGCAGCAGGCTGAGGCCAAAGCCGCCTAAGTCATAGCCGCTGCTTAAGGCATAAGTTGGCGCCGGCAGCAAAGATGGCAGCACATCGGCCTCGCGGCGCTCTACAACGGGCGCAGTAAGCTGCGTTTTTGGATCGAAGTACACCCGTCCTTGAGACAAAATGCCGCCTGTCGTTGGTTTGACGAAACTTTCAAAGAAAGTATCGGTTTCGGTGAGTGCTTGAATATCTTCAGGCGAGAAATCCAGGCGGGGCAAGGGCAGAGGCAAGGGAAAGGGCGTTGGCAAAGGCGATTCTAACAGGGTCGGATCTGAGACGACGTAGCGATTTATCTGGCCGACGTTGCCAAAAAGAGTGACCAAAGCTGAGTCAAAGTCAGGATTGGTGAGGGTTTTTTGAAAGTTTGCCGATTCTAGTAAAGTGGGTGATTGTGAAAGCTGAGCGTCAATGAGCTGTTGAATCGGCGCGGCCTGGGCTGACATCACCAGATAGCCTGGTAAAACGGCCACCGCTAAAGACGGTAACATCGGCGGCTGTGGCTCAGCGGCCTCCGGCTCAAGGTCAAGGGTAGGGTTAGGGGGCGGCAGGGGAGCGACTGCTCGGTACCAGCGATCGCCCCCCCGGTTGAAAGTCAAATCAGCATCTGACTGTGGCTGCGGCAGGGCTTCGGGCGGCCACACATAAATAGAGACGTTGCGGTGATTTTCTGCGGTGGGGCTTTGGCTACGGGTGGCAGCGATTTGCTCTAAAAACCCATCAAAGGCAGCAAAATCGGCAATGGGCGCGATCAAAAGCAACTGACTTTCTAGATCAACGGCTACCGCTGGCATTGGCATTAAGGCCAGCACTGCTGAGTCGCCAATCCAGGGGGCTACTTCAGCCTGGTAAGAAATTTCTAGCGGCAGGTAGGGCAAACCAGCCGGATTGAGGGTGGTGCCTGTATAGCCTGTTAACAAATTAAAAAACTGAAACTGGCTGAGCTGGCTCCAAGTTTCGTCCGTGGTATCTAACACCAGGGTCAGAGCCGTTTCTGCGGGTAAGAGCTTAAACGCTGAAGGTGACGTTTCCGCCACTGCACGGCTAGCGCCAGCCGCCAGAACCAACCCGAATGCCACGGACAGCAAGCCTGTTTTCATCACCATAGTTTTAGATAAAAGCTGCCTCTACTTAAGCACATCTGATTCTGCCTGCAATCAGTTTTTTAGCACATCGACGTTCTCACCTGAGATAATTGAACCGTGGCTTAGACTTACTGCGATCGCCCTGCTTATGCCTTTTGCTGCTAGCGCTTCTGATTCTGCCTCAGCTTCAACCCCGCCTGCCCAGCGCATTGGCATTGTTGGCGGTGGTCAACTGGCCTGGATGATGGCCGCAGGTGCCCAAAAGCTAGGCTTAGATCTGATTGTGCAAACGCCTAGCCTCGGCGACCCTGCCGCTGCGATCGCCAGCGAAGTCGTTTTAGCCGCCGTTGATGATGCAACGGCCACGGCTGAACTGGCTACCCAATGCGACCTGATTACCTTTGAAAATGAGTTTATCGATCTACCTGCTTTAGAAAAGCTAGCTGAGCAAGGCGTTGAGTTTTATCCTTCCCTCACGGCGCTCAAGCCTTTGCTAGATAAGTATGAACAGCGCACCTACCTGCAAAAAATTGGCTTGCCCACCCCCCGCTTTACAGCGCTTGACACTCAGGCCGACCAGCCTCAACTGGCTGCCAAAGTAGCTGATTTGGGCTTGCCGCTGGTTTTGAAAACGCGCCGCCACGGTTATGACGGTCAGGGGACGTTTATTCTTCAGACCTTAGCTGATGTAGAAAAGACCTGGCAGCAGCTCAACTATGCCCCCGTTTTGCTAGAAGAATTTATTCCATTTGAGCGCGAACTGGCGATTATGGTGGCGCGATCGCGGCTCAAAGACGTAATTGCGTTTCCGGTGGTTGAAACCCAGCAAATTGACCAGGTGTGTCGTCATGTCATTGCCTCGGCCAAGGTAGATTTGACGGTGGCAGAAGCAGTAGGCGAAATTGCGCGGACACTGATGGATAGCTTGCAGGCTGTTGGTGTATTTGGCATTGAGCTGTTTCTCACCTCAGCGGGTCAGGTGCTTGTCAATGAAATTGCGCCTCGTACTCACAATTCTGGTCACTACAGCCTCGATGCCTGCCGCACCTCTCAGTTTGAACAGCAGCTACGCGCCGTCAGCGGCTTGCCGTTGGGTTCGCCTGCGATGACCTGTCAGCAAGCGGTGATGGTTAACCTATTGGGCTACGAGCAAGCCACCCATGACTACCGCGAGCAGCGTCAGCGGCTCAGCCAAATTCCTCACGCCCATGTTTACTGGTATGGCAAAGCTGAGTCGCGTCCGGGGCGTAAGCTCGGCCATGTGACGGTTTTGCTAGGGGTGGATGGTCACGTCTCTGATCGCACGGCAGAGGCCGTCATCGCGCAAGTGGAAGCTATTTGGTATCCGACTTAGCCGCTTGAGTCTGAGCTTGGATGGGGTTACGACAAAGACAGCAACCAAAAGCAAAGGGTTTGCATTAGTGGCTTTTATACCGATTCTTCAACGTAAAGGTACAGATGAGAATGCCGAAACGTCTGCAGAGC
>NZ_JBQLZL010000017.1:0-9009 GCF_052168255.1 Almyronema sp.
ATAAGGCTGGTACCCCACCCGCTTTGATCTATCCTTCGCCAACAGAGCTAATGAAATCAGCCCTGAATTTGCTGCTTTACTTCAACGTTTTTACCGTCTTGTTGTCTAACCCTTCTCGGCTGTGGCTCAAATCAGACAGTTCACCTGTGGGTTCGCGCTTTAGCTCATCTGGCACCTGATTGCCCACAGGCCCCTTAGCCACCGTCACGCCACCATCGGCCAGCCACAAGGCTCCGGTCACGTAGCTGGCTTCATCTGATGCCAAAAAGGCATAAACATTCGCCATCTCTTCAGCCGTACCGCGACGACCCATTGGCGTCGCCTGAATCAGCATTTTTTCCATCTGTTCATCCATTGGCCCCGTTTCTTTATGGGTCCAAGCCGTATCGATCGCCCCTGGACAAACACAATTAGCCCGCACGCCATATTTAGCCTGCTCTACGGCAACGCCCTTCATGAAAGCGTGCATCCAGCCTTTGGTACCACCGTAGGTAGTGTTTTGGGCTAAGCCGTTAAAGCCTGCTTCTGAACCAGCAGAGACAATATTGCCGCGACTTTGTTGTAAATAGGGCAGGGCGTACTTCGTCATCAGAAACGCCGATCGCAGGTTCATTTGCAACGTGCGATCGAAAAGGTCAATGGGGTAGTCTTGTGTCTCGGCGGTCACTAAGAAAACCCCAGCATTGTTGATTAGCACGTCAAGCTGTCCGTAGGCGGTGATTGCGGCTTCTACGCAGGCTTGAGCTTCTGCAGGCTGCGAGACATCACCCGCATAAGCGATCGCTTCCCCACCATGCGCCTGCACCTGTTTAGCCACTGCCTCCACCGGATCATCCGGTAAGCCATTGACGACAACTTTCGCCCCTTCCTTGGCAAACTTGTGGGCGATCGCTTCGCCAATTCCGGTCGCCGCCCCGGTGACAAGGGCAACTTTGCCGCTTAAACGACCCGTCATACTAAAGTCCTCAGTTTTGTCAATGCCTTTAGTATTTCGAGACACCGGGCGATCGCCCTCTACCAAGGGTGTGATTGCCCCCTTATCGACTCATTTAATTAGCCCTAGGCTAGCCTTTTAGGGAAAATTTTTGCGTTTTTTGGCTGGTTCCAGGCGGCTATGGGGCTAATCTGGCGGCGGCTAGCGGTCAAGCGGCTACGTTACCCCCTTTAATCTAACCCTCCCAGGCGATCGGGGGGCCAAAAGCGGACGGCAGCGCGGCCAATAATATTTTCTTGCGGTACATAGCCCCAAATATGGCTGTCGGTGCTGTTGTTGCGATTGTCTCCCAGCACTAAATAAGACGCCGCTGGCACGATCTCTGGCCCCCACTGGTAGGTTGGCGGTGCTTTAATGTAGTCTTCTTCTAAGGCTTCACCGTTCACCCATACCTGGCCTGCCGTGACTTCAACTTCATCTCCTGGTAGCCCAATTACCCGCTTGATATAGGCATCGCGCCGTGCCCCGGCGGGAAAAAGTTCTGCAGGTGGCCAGAAGACCACAATATCGCCTTGCTGTGGTTCATTGAAGCGATAGCTAATTTTTTCGATAATCAGGCGATCGTTAATTTGCAGGGTCGGTTCCATCGATCCAGAGGGGATGTAGCGAGCCTCAGCCACAAACTGACGAATGCCCAAAGCCAGAAAAATACTCAGACCGATGGTTTGTAAACCTTCAACCCAAAGATTTTGCTGCTTTTTAGCCACGTTGATCAACCCTTAAAGTGCATGCATTCAGTAAGCTCCATTGTACTTACGGCAAGGGCGATCGCGGTTGCCGCTGTGACATTTGTCTGAGTGGGTCTCTAGTTGCGATCGCCGAATCCGCTTACCTTGGCTCTTTAGGCCGTTTTGGCTCAAAGGGGAGCCGCTGCCGGGTCACAGGTGCCCCCCAATCCTTGAACAATCGTGCAAGTGTTCACCACCAGCATCGCCTGAGTCGTTCTAGCAGCGCTTTCGGCTCCCCCCGGCCCTTCTACAAAGAGCGGTTGTTCAGCAACTGTTACCCCCGCATTTTGAGCCACCGTCGCAATCAGCTTAGGGCTGGTTGTGGTTTCGGCGAAAATGACAGGCACCTGCGTCGCCTTCACCTGATCGACTAAAGCAATCAGGTCGCCAGCGGCTGGTTTTTGCTCAGTACTTAGACCACTCAACGCCCCCGCCACCTCAAAGTCATAAGCGTCGGCAAAATAGCGAAAAGAATCGTGGGTGGTCACTAGCTGGCGATCGCTAAGGGGAACAGTCGCCACCTGGGCTGCAATCCAGCGATCGAGTGCGGCAAACTGCTCGGTTAGCTGATTGGCCTGAGCCTGATAGAACGTAGCCTGTTCCGGATTAATCGCCACCAACTGTTCAGCAATCACCGCCACAATGGCAGCGTTGTGGGTAGCATCGTGCCAAATGTGCGGGTCGGCCACACCACCCGATTTAGCTACATCCGGCTTGTCATGGGGCACCTCATGAGGGTCGTGGCCTGTAGCCTCTCCGTGACCATGACCATGATCAGCGTTACCGCTGAGCGGATGGGGAACCGCCGCTTCGTAAACAGCCACTTTTGGCCCCGGCTGACGGCTGGCCTCAACCAAGCCAATGACGGCTGGATCAGCGTTATAACCGCCATACAACACCAGATCAGCTTGATCCAGCGCTTGCCGATCAGCGGGCTTGGCTTGATAGGTATGAGCGTCTTGGCCGGGTTGCATTAAGCAGGTCAGCGCGATCGTCGAGGCAGCTACCTGCTGAGTAAGGTCGCAAAGTACGCTGGTTGTCGCCACCACTTGCGGTAGCGCTACCTCCGGAGCAGCCGATTCAGCCACCGTCTCTGGCGGAGGATTTTGGCTACAGCCGCCACCGATTAGCCCCAACACCAAAATTAGACCGACGCCTGGGAGGGATCTACCGCCGCTCACGGCTTTTTTCTCAGCACCCAACCCAAGCAAGCAAAAACGGCTATTCGCGGCCAAGCTGATCAGCTTTACCCACCGAACTAACTGACTGTGCGGCTCCATCTCCAGCCTCCTTTAGCAAACTAGAAAACGAGATTGAGAATGATTATCATTTTAATCCTGTTTTTAGGCTAAAGGCTGCCTGGGGCGCTGTCAATAACTCAGATGCCGCTAACGCCCCTCTTATTGCAAACCTATTGCAATAGCTGCCAAGATCGACTATCTTTTGATAGAAGTTCTCAATAACAAATTTTAACTAGCGCCTGAAACCAGTGGGTCAAATTGCTTGAAAACTGCTGATAAACAGTTTCTACAGGCGATCGCTGATCCTGCAATCGGCCTTAGCTTTGGCTTTTAGAACCGCTTGTTTCAGAATTATTCTCACTAAATTCACAGCCGTTCTTATCGTTATTTATTCACATCAGCCGAACCCTTGCTATGGATTCTGTACAACCCGACCTCAGCAGCCTGCCCCAGCTCGATCGAATTGAGCGCTGGAATATCTATAACCGTCTGCAAGAACTGGCGATTCTTTGCCACTGCGCCAAGGGTCAACCGCTCCAAGTTCAAATCAACACTGTCACCGAACTGGTACAGCTATGGAGCGTTATTCAGCAGTTTACCGCTCCTCGGCAAACCCAACTGGCCTACATTGAGCGCTGCTGGCAGCAAGCAGAGGCCGCCTGATGCATACGCTCACCCCCCTACCCTCGGCACCTACTCAAGCCCCCGGCCAAGTGCTCAAAGGTCAATATATCGGTGCCTTTCGCTCAGAGAAAGGCAAATTAAAAGGGCTACGGTTGCGCACCGCTACTGGCCTTGAGGTGATTGAACTACCCAAGTATTTACGACCGATGCTGGTTCGAGAACTACAGCCCGCAGCCTTTATCCAGGTTTGGGCTTATCCTGAGGCGGGTCGCTGGCGGGCCGTTAATCTGTTGCCGCTGCCAGCTAGTGAAATTGCCGCACTCGCGCTTATAGAAGAAACAGAACAACCCTTAGCCCCGGCCCCGGTCTGCCTGCAAGTGTGTCGGCGCGGCAGTTGTTCTAAGCGGGGCAGCGATCGCCTGTGGCAAGCTTTGCAAGCAGAAATTGCCGCAGATCCCGACCTCAAAGCGATCGCCTTGGAAGCCAGCGGCTGTCTTAAAAACTGTAAGCAGGGGCCAACGGTGAGGCTACTGCCCAGCGGCGAAACGCTGAGCTTTGCTCAGCCCCAGCGGATCAAAACCCGGTTAAAGCAACAGTTAAACCTGCTCACAGACAAGACTCAGTCGCAGGAGTCTTTACCACTAATGCATTAGTTTCTCACTAAGCAACTGATAACGCCATGCATAACAGCGGATTTGATGCCCAGCGCTGGGATCACTGGCTATTTATTGCCGCCTACCTAGCCCTTTCCAGTTGGATTCTGTGGAAAATTTATTTACAACGCTAGCTTCGTGCCATCTCAAACTTGTTTACTTAGCCCAGCTTCAACTAGAGCTATAGCTTACCTTCCGCCCCCACGCCCTCCCTAGGCGCAGGGGCCAAATCAGAGGGAGGCTACCAGCCCAGTTTTAGACTGTCACGCGTTAAGAAATGCTCTAGATGGTATGCCCGTTCTTCGGTTTTGAGCAGAATCTTTTCGTACAGGTAGCGGGTAGCGCGATCGCCTAGGCTTTCTGCCTGAGACGCTTGCCGTCGCAGCAGGTCGATCAACGCCTGCTCCGCCTTGAGATCGTGCTCAATCATCAAACGGCAGCGAAAAGCATCGTCTGACTCTGGTTCAAAGCAGCACAGCTCAGCCAGCTTGCCAAACGACTGAGCCGGAATGCCGCCTAGGCCGTGCAGACGCTCTCCTACTTCGTGGGCATGATCTTGGACTGCTTCGTAGCTTTCTGAAAAATATTCATGCAGCATGTAGTACTCAGACCCTTCGACCACAAAATGATGTTTTTGATACTGCAGATACAGCCCCATAAAGCTGGCGTAAGCAATTCCCAGTCCTTCGCAGATCGGCTCAGTTACCGTCTTCGCCAACAGAATTGGATTGTCGGCAATTTCGTCAAAAGACTGCAGCAAGGTTTCGGTAATGGGCATCGTATTTTCCTCAATCAGACTGTTGCTAGAGAGCTTAGTCAGCTAACTCAACTTTTTCCGAGCTTAGCGCCATTTTCCGGATTTGCCTAATCATATTTTTCTTAAAAATAGAAGCGTTTAGCATTAAGCAAATGATTCTCTTCCCCAGTTGCAAATCACTTCTAACATTGGCTCTGTTGTTGCTCTTTATTTTTCTCAGAGCGGACGTGGTCAATCCCGGTTCAAGCAGTTAGGCGTTGTCTGATAGTACTTTTGGCGATCGCTCGTCCCTTTACCAGCTCAATAGAGATAGGGGTGTGGATCAAAGAAGGTTGTCCCTTAGCGTTTATCTAACTGCCTTCAAAATCTCAGAGAATTGGTTAAATTGCTGACCTAATTGGGAGAAAAACATGTAAAGTTATACAGAATTATTTTCATAGTAAACCGTTTTTATCAGCTTGAAATTAAGTTTAGATAAATAATATCAACGATTTTTTCAGCAGGGGTTTACTCCTTTTGTATACGGCCATAGCCGTTATGGTTTGCCTCAAACTAATAGCGATCGCCTGCGGCTTAACGTTATAACTCAAAGCCTTGCTTAAAATTTATGCCGCTATCAGCTAGCAACTTTTTGAATAGGCGTTTTCTCAGCCAAAGCCATTGATCATTTAAGACTAAGGGTTTAAGAATTTCGCCTGTTTGGTTGATACTGAGGTTCCCAGGCTAGGCTTGCTGCCTAGCAGACTCAGGTTTCAGCGATAGTCAATCACAATGGCACAGCTCTCATTTTTACTCAGTTATCCATCCCGTTGACATGGCAGATACCCATTACAACAGTCAAATGCTTAAAACATTGTTGAATCAAGAGGGCTTTCGCTTAACGATTCAGCGGCAGAAAATCTTAGACCTGCTGAAAGCTTGTCACGAAGGCACTCACCTCAGCGCTGAAGCCGTCTGCCAACACCTTTCTAGCCAAGGAGAAAATATTAGCCTATCCACGGTTTATCGAACCTTACATGTGATGGTCAACTTGGGGCTGCTGCGAGAATTGGAACTGGCAGAAGGCAAAAAATATTATGAATTAAACACCCCCTTTTTGAGCCAGCATCATCATTTAGTCTGTGTTCAATGTGGCGCTGTCAAAGAATTTGAAGACACCATTGCAGCCGAAATCGGCGCTAATCAGGCCGAAATGCACTGCTACACCCTGCTAGACTGCCAGTTCACCATCTTTGGCATTTGCCCGACCTGCCTTTAGCCAGCAGCCCCGGTCAAAGCTGATCAGGGCAATCCTGTCTGTTGCTGCAGCCAGTGCAGCCATGCTTGTCTGGCGGCGGTGCTAAGCTGGGCGATCGCGGATTTACCCCACTGCTGCCTTAGCGCTGTCTGAATTTGAGCAGGCGTCCAGTTAAGTCGCAGCAGTTCAACAAAAATCTCAGCTAGCTGCTGCAAACGCTGATCGCTTTGAGTAGCGCCCCCTTTAGCCTGAAGCTGAGACAACGCTTGTTGCAGTCGTGCCGTAGAGGCGATCGCCCAATCTAGCGCCTCTGCTTGCAAAATCGGGTCGTTTGACTGTAGGTAAATCTGCATTCGAGCGGCCCACTGCGCTTCATGCTGCGTCGTTTTTTGCATCAACTGCTGCTGGCCTAATATTTGCCCCTGCTGGTGACGGGTTTGAGCCTGCTGCTGTAGGTTGTGGAGCAATTGCTTGAGCTGAGCAGCCGTTTGAATCGGCGTTGCCCCAGGTTTTAGCTTGGCTGCTGGCCGATCATTACACCCTAAAGGCGATTGTTTAGCAGGTAGGCGATCGCTGTCATCGTTAGCTGAAGAGGGATTACGACCTGTCAGGGGGAATAAGCTTATAGGACTTAAATCGTTAGCAGCGCCCTCAGCGCTGACTAACGATAAGTCTGTTTTTGTAGCAGGGGGGGTTTGGGGGGGATGCCAAAACTGGGGATGCCAGAGATCTTTGTGGCGATAGAGCGAACTGCCGCCAATGCCGTAGCTGATCAACTGCTGAAACCGAGCTGTTGCTTTTTCGGCCAATGCTCTTTCGCTAAGCAATTGGTCAATCGCAGCCTGAATTTTTTGGCGGACGTTCTGAGTTTGCTGCTGGTTCCAGGTTAACCCCACAACGGGTTCTGCTGTTTCTAACTGAATTTTGGCTTTGTACTTACCCTGCTGCAGCCCATAGGGAAAATAGTGGCTATTCTCAATACAGTTAGCCCACTCGGCTGCTCGCTGCTCAATTTCATGCTGATGCTGGCACCATCGGCGATAGCCCGGTAAAGCTTTAGCTACCGCTACAATTTGCGCCACCAGCGACTGACCTTGTAGAGGTTTGCCCCCCTGCAAAATGTGGTGAAAGATATAGCAGCGCATGGTAATGCGCCCCAGTAAGCGGTTGGTTTGGCCTGTTCCTGTCCAACCCAGCTCAATTTCAGCATTCAAGTCATTAAGAAACTGATCGGCTCTGCCAGAAATCCGATAGCAGCGGCGCTGAGCTTGCTTCAGAATTTGGCTGATCGTTCGCTGAGTTACCCCATTGCGCTGCTGGCAGTAGTGCCACTGGCGCACAAATGCTAACTGGCTGGTCCAGATTGGCTCAAAGTGGCTGTTTAGCAAATAGGAACCAGCTTGTAACGGCAGGCGGTGACCATTAAATAGCTTTGGCAAGCCATCGGCTACATAAAGTCTGGCATTGGGGAAAACTTCTAGCTGGCCTAAACGCGGTGGAAAGCCAGCATTGCTGAGTAACGTGGTGACGGCGGCGGCTAGCTGCCAGGACTTTTGAGCAGTGGCTAGGGGAAAGTAAAGATGCAGCCCACCGCTATAAGAAGACGTACAGGCCACATAGTTGACTAAACCCAGCGGTTCCAGAGCATCAACTAGCCGCGCGATCGCCAATGGATCTTGCTTAGGATGGTAAGGACTGGTGACATCAATATCTAATAGACAGTAGCCTGTTTGAGCGCCAAAACGAACCCCATACAAATAACTGCCCTGTTGCCACAGGCGATCGCTGAGAGGATAGCGACTTTCTGTGCGCCATTGAGGCGACTCACCTGGTGCAGTTTGCTCGGCATAAAGATAGTCATAGCGATGCGGAAAAAGTGAGAAGAAAGCCGCTTCCCACTCCTGTACATACTCAAAGTCAGTGGCTACAACAGCTACGATCAGCCACCTCCCCAGCTTGCCATGCTCAAACCTTTGGCAAGTTGAAGCAACTCGGCAATCGCCCAGCTAGGTTGCCATAAAAATTGCTTTGCTAAATAGCTCCCGAAGTTGCTAGTATCTTGAAACATATAGATGAGTGCTTATAAGCAACCCAAACTCAGCCCATAGCACCAAAAGCTTGGGGTGATTCATTGGGGCCTACAAGCGCAAAGGCTTATAAGTGCAAAAGGCTAGACTTTACCTCGGTAAAGTCATTTCGGTCATAAGAACCCTGAGCGGACTGTGGTAGGGATGCAAAGGGTTCTTATTTTTATGGCTAGTTGAATTAAGTTTTTTAGCTGCGTAAAAGTCTCCTCCAGTTTGAGAGCGTTTGTTCTAAATAACCGCACAATGGCGAAAGGTTATCACCGAATTGAGGCAATCTCAACCACCTAAAATTGACGCTACGCCGGAGTTACAGGTAAGCCCTACGCCGGAGTTACAGGTGAAACTATACGCCGGAGTTACAGGCAATCTGACGATCCATACGCCGGAGTTACAGGTGAAACTATACGCCGGAGTTACAGGCAAAAAAGTAATTGCCTTATAGGGCAAAGGTTGGCGCTAGCGGCTGTGATAAAACCCTACGCCGGAGTTACAGGTGAAACTATACGCCGGAGTTACAGGCAATCTGACGATCCATACGCCGGAGTTACAGGTGAAACTATACGCCGGAGTTACAGGTACTTCGACAAAAACATACGCCGGAGTTACAGGTAAAGGTTTACAAAACGACAAACTTATACGCCGGAGTTACAGGTACTTCGGCAAAAACATACGCCGGAGTTACAGGTAA
>NZ_JBQLZL010000017.1:9109-23838 GCF_052168255.1 Almyronema sp.
CAAAAACATACGCCGGAGTTACAGGTAAAAGCTTGCTAATATTCAAGGGCTAGCCTCTAGCTAAAATAGACAGCGATCGCCCTTGTCAGCTTATTTGCCTCGTGAGCAGCCCTAAAGAAACCCCCCCGGAAAGCTTTCCCGTTGATGGCCAGCTCCTCAGGGTAATGCCCCGCGCCGGAGCCTCCCTGAAAAATCCGGATGTACAGCTACCCATTTTGCGCTCGGATGGGGATGGCTACTATTTAGAAATGCGGGTTGAAGCCGATCCTAAAGATGAAGCAGAGCTAGCCGTTACCCGCCGGGTTCCCTTAGAAGACCTTTCTGAAGAAGAGTGGGAAGAACTCAAAGCCCAATACACCAGCCTTGAGCTAGATGCCTGCATAGACCAAGGCATTAGCAAAGGGCTAGAAAAGATTCAAGATCGCCGCATTCAGCGGCTGATTATGGCGCTGCTTACGTTTCTAAATCCTCGCCAGGTTTCTATTGTCCTCTATCTTTATCGGCTAGCGGCTCAGCAAGACCAGGGGCCGCTGGTTTCTTTTCGCTCCAATGATTTGCTGGCTGCTTTGGGCTATACACGAACTAAAGATGGAGGCTTTGCTTCAAAAGTGCGATCGCAGCTTCACCGAGATTTAGTAGCGCTCCACCGCACTGAACTGGTTTTTGCCCAATCTCTGCGCAAAGGCGACAACATCGGTGCAAAAGTAACGATCAAAAGCGTTTTACGCATTCGGGATTATGAAATTGACAACGTTCCGCGTGATTTTGATTTAGCTAAAGCAGCCGATTATACCTATGAACTAGCCGATGCCTACACGCTATCGCTGGAATTTTTTGAAGGCCCCGGACGCACAGGTGACTATGTGCTGTTTGCCAACAATATGGACATTAGCCAGCGGTTAGGCAGCAACGCCAAAAACGACTACAAAACCAAGCTGCTGGTTTATTTAGCCAGTCGGATGAAGTGGGATCGGCCTGAAGATGGGCAATATCTAAACATTTCTAAGCGCTACCTGTTCAAAAACTTAGATTTGCTGGGCAGCAATTCTTCTCGTAACAACCAAATTTTTTGGCGAACGGTAGAAGAACTGCGGCAAGAAGACTATATTCTCAGTGCCCAAGAGCTACCAGGCAAAAAGCGATCGGCTACTATTCAGTTTCAAATCAACCCTGAAAAGCTACAGGCAAACTAGAAAATCAGAACATGCCGCGTTCGTTATTTCCTCTGCCGGAAGAAAACTACAGCGCCTTTCTCGGCGATCTCAAAACTAGAATTCGCCGCTCTCAGGTCTTAGCGGCTACAGCCCTGAACAAAGAAGTCATTTTGCTGTACTGGCAAATTGGGCAGGCTATTCTGCAACAGCAGCAGGCTCAGGGATGGGGAGCGAAGGTGATTGCTCGCCTCGCCAAAGACCTGCGTAAAGAATTTCCCCAAATTTCAGGTTTTTCGCCTCGCAACCTCAACTACATGCGGGCTTTTGCCGAAGCTTATCCAGACGAAACAATTGTGCAACAGTTGTTGCACAAAGTTCCTTGGGGGCACCATGTCAAACTGCTTGACGCTGTTAAAGACCCCCAACAGCGACTTTGGTATGTGCATAAAACAATTGAAAACGGCTGGAGTCGCAGCATTTTAGCGATGCAGATTGACAGCAGCTTGTACCAGCGCCAGGGAGAAGCCATTACTAACTTTGCTCAGGTTTTGCCTTCGCCTCAGTCAGATTTAGCTCACCAGCTCATTAAAGATCCCTATAATTTTGACTTTTTATCTTTAGCTGAAAATGTTCAGGAGCGCGATTTAGAACGAGGATTGATTGATCATATTCGTGACTTTTTGCTGGAGATGGGAATTGGCTTTGCTTTTGTTGGCAGTCAGTATCGCTTAGAAGTCGAAGGTGACGAATACTTTATCGACTTGCTGTTTTACCATCTCAAGCTGCACTGCTATGTTGTGATTGATCTAAAGGTGACAGAGTTCAAGCCTGAATATTCGGGCAAAATGAACTTCTATATTGCTGCTGTAAACAAGCTCTTGCGTGACGAAATTGACCAGCCTACCATTGGCATCATTCTTTGTCGTTCTAAGAAAAAGACGGTGGTTGAGTTCGCTTTGGAAACCGTCCAAAATCCAATTGGGGTTTCAACCTACCGCCTGCGTGAAGAGTTACCTGCCGTTTTGCAAAGTAATTTGCCTTCGGCTGAGCAGCTTGGCAAAGAGCTAGAATCAGCAGTGGCTCAGCTTGAAAGTCAAAATTTGAAAGCGTAAAAGTAACGTTAGAAATTTTTCAAGGCGATCGCAATGGATATTTACGTTATTTTGAATCAAACTCAGCGGCAGCGAGTGAGTGATGGCGTGGTGGCTCCGATTTTGGAAAGTGGGACAGCCGCAAGAGGGCTGTTGGTGATTCTCTGGCCGCAGCTTGGCGACTTTGATAGCCTGGAATATGCCTGGTGGTTACAGCGAGAAGCTCAGCAGCTACAGGCCAAAAATATAGCAGTTTGTGCGGTGGGCATTGGCGATCGCGCGGCGGGTCAAAAATTTTGTGACTATACCGGGTTTGCGACTGAACATCTTTTCGTTGATCCCATAGCTGCTTTGCACCGTCAGCTTGATTTATATGCAGGTTTAGCGCTCAAGTTTCCTGGCCTGTCAGAGCGCCAAACAGCCTGGGTAAATTTATTGCTTATGTGTGCAGGCTGGGGTAGCCCTGGAACGCTAGCAGAAGTGTTTCGGGGTTATTGGGGCGATCGCCAAGCCCCCCAGCTCATTGGCAATGACGAAAGCATTCAAGCCCAGCCCCTACCTCGGCTGCGCGGTTCTTTCTTCAACCTGGCGGGCGGCCAAGGGTTTCAGCGACCTTTTGAACTGGCTACTTTACGCTTGCGCAACATGGGCGAAGTCCTAAGTCACTGGCAAACTTATGTGCCAGATGCTGCTTACTTAACTCAGCGTGGAGGAACTTTTCTTTTCGACCAGCAGAGACACCTGGTTTATCAACATCGCGATCGCGGTATTTTGGGCTTTGCTGAAAATATGAGTGAGCCGTTGTCTTTTTTATCGGCGTTGCCAGAAGCGTGGTAGTGTCTATTGCTGGGGAGTCTTGTTCAAAGTTTTGTCTCTTATGCTGAGCGATTGGATAGCAGTTGACGAAGAAGTGTCGTCAAAGGGATGACGACAGGCAAAAAGCAAGGTTTTCTGTTAAAAGCTTGCCACCGTTCAAGCGTTTTAACCGGAGTAACTACAGCTATAATTCTTTTTTCTGCATAGAAATCTGCATAGAAAATAGTTCAGTTGAGCAAATCCAGATAATATAAGTGAGAATTCCAGAATTCTCAGCCTCGCTTCATGTCAAAACAACTTAGAATTGCAGTCATGTCGAATGCGGGGGGAAGCGGTAAATCAACCCTCACTGTTAACGTTGGCTATGAGTTAGCGGCAGAAGGCTATTCAGTTGTGCTGTTTGGTTTAGACCCGAATGGTTCGCTGACGCTCTTTTGTGGGTTACCCGATCCACCACCGCAAGATACGTTAGACCGGGTCTTGCGCAAAGACTTTGATGGTAACTGGCCTTTGTTTGACTGCTGGCCCGGAAAGACAAGCCGAGTACAGGCTTGCCTGGGGGGGCTGGTGATGACAGAGGCGGCACAGCGGCTAGTTTTGCTCGATCGCAAAGCCTATATTCTTGCTGATCATTTAGAAGATTATCCGCTACCCCATGACTTCGTTTTATTTGACTGTCCCGGTACAATCGACACGCTGCATTCAGCCGCATTAACGGCGACTGACTATGTGTTGGTGCCGATTCAGCCAGATGACAAAGATATGGACGGAGCCGCCAAGCTATTAGAGTGGATTTTTGATTCGATTCGAACTTTACGGCTCAAACCTGCGCCAGAAGTGTTAGGCTTTGTTCCCAATCGGGTGCGTTTGGGCGATCGCGCCCAGCATCGAGACAACATGGGGATGTCTACACGTGAGCGCACTGATCAAGATCCGCCTTCACTGCCACAAATGCTCACCGCTATGCACATTCACTGCTTTAGCATTATCAAAGATTCGGCAGAGATTGGTAACGCTGCCAGCATAGGTTTACCTTTGAGAGCCTATCGCCCCAGCCATGCCGCCAACAAAAACTTTAGGGAAATTGCCAAAGCAATTCGTAAAAAGCTTTAATCACCCACCGCTAGTCAGGAGTTGAAATATGGCTCGACGCAGCACTAGACCCGTTAGCACCATGTTTGCCGCCGCTCAAACCTCTCAGTTAGAAACTCAAATTGTTCAAAAAGACGAAGAAATTAAAGCTCTGAAGTCGCAGCTAGAAGCGCTAGCTACGACCCCCTACAGCTCAAGCTCAGTTCAAACCTATCCCACGACTGACTTTATTCCCTTGCGCTTGCCAGATGGCTTGACGCAGCCTCGTAAGTATTTTGATCGCTTGGCTCTCGATAAGTTAAAAACCTCAATTCAAAAAGTTGGCATTCAGGAACCTTTACTGGTGCGCCCTGCCAGCGATGGTAAGTTGGAAATTATTTCTGGAGAGCGGCGTTGGCGATCGGCTACAGAACTCAATCTGGCTCAATTACCGGCTTTGGTAAAAGAATTTAGCGACGAAGAAGCGCTAGAAATTGCTCTAGTGGCTAATCTCATGCGCGAAGATTTAAATTTGGTAGAAGAGTCAGATAGTATTGTGGCGCTGATTGCGCTGCGGCTAAAGGTTAATCGGGAACAGCTACCACCGCTGCTGTTTAAGGTGAAAAACTTGCGATCGCGCTACCGCTACAGCAATGCTGAAATAGCAGCGGCAATGGCTCAAGAACAAACTGAGAATTCCGGAATTCTCAGCGAAAAAGCGATCGCCGATATTGATGCTATTTTTGCTGAATTTGGGATGACGCTGGAGAGTTTTACCGCTAATCGGCTGACAGCATTGCAAAAAATGCCAGAACCACTGTTGGAAGCCGTGCGTCGAGGCAAAATTGGTTTTTCTAAAGCAGATGCAATTCGCAGAGCCAGACTCAGCGAGAAAATGACCAGTAAGCTGCTACAAGAAGCCGTAACAGCCGACTTAACCAAGCAAGAGCTTCGCGCTAAAATTCAGGCTCTAAAGGTTGAGCCGCAACCGCCAGAACCCGAAGAACCCATCCGCGATCGCATTCACACAAACTATCAGCGACTGCGTAAAAACTATAGAGCTTGGGAGACACCGAGGCTACAAAAACAGTTGCAGCAACTCGAAAAGCTATTGCTATCAATTTCTGAAACGGCAGCGAATTTGTAGCCCCAACCTACCGCTTAAGGTTTAAGAGAGGCGAGAACGCAAAGTCTTCTGGAGCGCTAACAAGGATTGTAGAACTAACGACTGCATAAAACTGGCTGCGGCTTGTTTGGCCGCGTCATTTCCATATCTCCGCTTAGTGGCTCAGCGACAGATATTAGGCAGGGGGTGCTTGAATTTGGCTAGAAAGTTGGTGGGTTACGCTTGGCTAATATGCAGATGACAAGCAGGAGGTTAAGGCTTGTTATTCGTGTTACATTTTTTCTGTTTTATGGATGTGACACGAATAACTATTCGTTAGCCTTGAGTAGCCCCCACTGGGCAGCTTGGGTAAGAATGTGTGACCGCTGGTGGCGCAACTTTTCTAGGCGACGTTCAATTTTTCTCAGACGCTTACCGCGATCAATTAGCCCCTCAAAGTAATCAATCTGGCTCAGCGGTATATATTGAGATCGCTTACCATTGTCCAGCAGTTTACCGCGTCCGGCTCGCAACCGACCGTAGCGGCTTTCTTGCTTAGCTTTGAGTGAAGCCGTACCGCCTGCAGGCGATTTTTCTAGCCGTACTCCTTGCAGATACCCGATTTTGTGAATTTCGGCAGCTTGGGCTTCTAGAGTTGCTAGTTCTTGCTCGAGTTCACTCAGCGTTGAAGACATTATTCGTGTCACTTTTTGGAATTATCTTATTTGTAACACGAATAGTAGACAGTGCCCACGATTTTGGCAGCGTTGTTTTGACCTTGATGCTTTCTCTTTGCAGGGCTAAAAACCGGGTAGCCCCCCATCAGTGTTCAGAACGGACAGTTTTTGCGAGAAATTACTGAGATTTTGAACCCTATCACGCTTACTTAACCCGCACCGAAACCGCTGGCGGCTTTCGCTTGGGTAGGTTTGGTGCAACTGTTCACTATTGTGCAAAATTTGACCATGCTCAAAACTGTTGGCAGCGCGGCAGCGGCTTTGGTGTCGTTGTTTGCCATAACTACAGAATCGGCGATCGCCGCTACCTTTCGTCTTCAAGAAGCCACAATTCGCGACATCAACAAGGCGTTCGACGCAAATGCCCTAACGTCTGAGCAACTGGTGCAACTCTATCTCAATCGCATCGAAGCTTATGATGATGCTGGCCCTGCCATCAACGCCGTTATTACGACTAACCCAGAGGTTTTAGAGATTGCCAGAGCTTTAGACCTAGAGCGGCAAACCAGCGGGCCACGGAGTCCCTTACACGGTATTCCTATTCTGTTTAAAGACAATCACGACACGTTTGATTTACCGACGACAGGTGGTTCGGATGCTTTGGCGGGTTCCATTCCCCCCGATGATGCTTTTGTAATTGACTTACTACGGGATGCGGGTGCCATTATTTTTGGCAAAGCGGAGATGGATGAGTTTGCCATTTCTGGATCTGGCTATAGCTCTTTGGGTGGCCAAACCTACAATCCTTACAATTTGCTGCGACAGTCCGGTGGATCTAGCGGCGGTACGGGGGCGGCAATCGCCGCTAGCTTTGCCACCTTCGGCACTGGAAGCGATACAGGCGGTTCAATTCGGACGCCTTGTTCTTTTCAGGGACTGGTCTGCATTCGGCCCACTCGCGGGTTAGTGAGTTTAGACGGCATTATTCCCTTCGTGTTGTCGAGGGATATGATTGGCCCTATGGCTCGATCGGTTGAAGATGCAGCCATTGCCTTGAGCATTATGGCTGAGTTCGATCCTAACAATCCCAGCTTTCAGACCCCCATTGCTGCGCCTGAGGTGGCCTTAGACCAGTTTTATGAAGACTACACCCAATTTTTGGATGCAGGGGCGCTGGCTGGAGCCAGGTTAGGTTTGGTGACCAACTACTTGGGTCTAGACAACGGGGTAGACCCCGAAGTGACTGCTTTGGTAGAAAACGCTGTCGGTATTATGAAAGGCTTGGGGGCTGAAGTTGTTGAAATTTCGTTTGCTGACGACTTTCTAGCAACCTTGAGTAGTTTATATGGCACTGCAATTCCAGTTGAGCAAGAAATTTATCTAGAAGACTATCTGGCTACCCTAGATGCTGCCTATCCCAAGACCTTAGAAGAATTGATTGCGGTTTTAGAGTCACCAGCGATCGCGAACTCGTCAACGCCTTCTAGAATCTTAGGGACGCTACGATTTTCGGCGCAAACGGGCGAACCGACCGATCCAAATTATGTAGAAGTCGCGGAAGTTTTAACTCCCTTTGTGCGCAACAGCCTGATTGAGACGTTAGACTCTTTGAGCTTAGATGCCTTTCTCTTTCCCACGATTGACACCTTTGCCCGCCCTGCGTTGGGAGTGAGTGATCCAACCTTTGTCGATCCATCGGGTAATCCACCCGCTCGTCAGGTAGAATTTGCCAGCTCTAGTGGCTTACCCGATATTACGGTACCCGCCGGATTTGGTTCGCAAAATCTACCGTTGACGCTGTCGTTTACGGGTCGTCCTTATAGTGAATCTAAACTGCTAGGACTGGCTTATTCTTTTGAGCAAGCAACGCAGTTTCGCCAACCCCCCAAGCTGACCAAAGCGCTTGATGGTGAAGTCTTTAAGTATGCGTCTGTGCCAGAGCCAGACTTTGTCTTGGTTTTGGCGGTTTTGGCGGGGGCTTTCGTCGGGCGGCGACTGTGGGTTGTGCGCGTAGCCAAGTGAGGTAAAAGCCAGTTAGCGGCTCAACCTGAGGGCTACAGCCGCTAACTCAAAAAAGGACGTAGCCGATCGGCCATTTGAGTGCTGGCGCTATCAGCAGTGATTAAGTCTATTTGTTCTGGCTGGGTGGCACCCAATCCTAGGTCGGCGGCGCGGCGAATTTGCGCTTGCTGCCAGATGGAGCCAGCGGCCACCTCACCCGTTGTGCCCAACATCCGCAAAATGGCAATGCCCACGGCATCAATGGCAATTCGATCGGTACTGGCGAGAATCACCCCGGCGTTAACGCGCTGTCCTTGCTCTGGGCCGCCGCCGACAAAAGCTTCGACGCCATCAATTAAATTGAGGCTAGGACGATAAGTCTGATTAACTTCAGCAATCATCAGCCGTTGATTGGCCGAGCGATGTAGCTCTCGCATATAGTCGTGGCTATCTCCAGGAACCCGTCGGGCGACCATGCCAATGGTATTTTTCAGCGACAGGGTAAAATGTCCGCCAAAGCGATGAGTTTTTAGACAACAGGCATTGACGATAGCATCGGCGTTGAGAACTGGCTTGGCGATCGCAAATCCTCGCGACCAGTGGGTGCCCTCGCCAGAAAAGTATTGCCAATCGCCACGGCTGAGTTCGTCAAATACCAGGGGGGTAAATCCATAGCGTTCGGCCAGGGCAAAGACTTGCTTTTGTGCCATGGCGCTCCGGGTGTTGGCCATGCCAGAGCGATCGCCTACTAAAATCTGGCTGGCTCCGGCGGCTTGAATGTCCTGTACCAGCGTTTCTAAAACTGCTGGGTCAGTCGCTGCTGGAGCCGGATCGCCCGTGTTGTAGTTGGGTTTAATAAACACTCGTTTGCCCTGAAAGCCAGGGGGTTGTAGCAGGTCAATGGCCTGTCGTACGCCCGCTATACGATCGCTTGTGTTCACCAGCACAACGCGGTGGGGGTTTAGCCCTGCCGCTAAATGAGTAGGCTGAGCTAAAGCGTTTGAGTCGAGTGAAGGTAAAATGATAGTCGGCGCGATCGCAGTTTGGAAAGATTGCAGGGCGGGGGGCAGCAACGCCGCTCCGCTTAAAAGTCCTAACCGCCGTAGCAGTTGACGGCGAGAAACGGCAGAGGAAAATTGAGCTGACATTGTAGTTTGAGCGTGGGATCAGCTTGAGCAGGTTGTCTACGCTCTATTGTGCCGAGTCTAGATGAAAATTGCCTGAGTCGGGGCTAAAGATGGCTACCGGAACGCGCTTGTAAGCGGGGGTACCCGATCGCTTTTCAATCTGGGCTTTCATCAAAACGTTGGCTTCGGGGTAAAACATGAAAGCAGATCCCAGGCGCACCTCACCATAAATAATTTCAATGTTGTCTAACTGACCTGCTGCTCCCCGCACACTCACTCGCTGGTGCTCTACCCAGCCCGCCCGCTCAGCTTCTAACGGATGCAGCAAAATGCAGTGACGATGGGGCATGCCTCGATAGCGATCGCCTGCTTGATACACCACTGTATTGTGCTGAGCGTAACTGCGCCCGGTCATCAAGGCCAAGATCAAAACAGGCTGGTTGTGGTCAAAACCAAAAGCGGCTGGGGGGGGTAGGGTTAGCGTCGGTAGCGGCGTTAACTGCATAGAGGCTTTGCCGGAGGGAGTGGCAAACTGCGGTGTCAAAAAGATGCGGCCAGAAATGGTAAATTCGGTTCGCGTCTCGTCTATCTCGCCAATCTTTTCGTAACCGGGAATGGTTTGGGCAATGAGTTGTCGCACGTAGCGCGTATCTTGTAACTGTCGCCAGTTGACGGGGGTATCGCCGTGGAGCCGATGGGCGAGTTCCGTTAGAAAAGCGACTTCCGAAATCAAGTCTGCTTGCAGGTGAGTTTTACCTTCGTCGTTAAGCCGAACAAAGTTATTGCCCGACTCAGTGGTGGTTTTGTGAGGGTTTTCGAAGCGGGCATAAACTGGCACAATAATCGTGTTCTGGCGAGCTAGACCGTGAAAATGACCCAAGTTGGGTTTAGTAGCCAGATAGATAATCGTATCAATGTTGTCCAAAGCCTGTTGAGCTTGAGTGAGGTCGGGGTTGGCGGCATAGAGATTGCCGCCTAAACAAAGCAATGTGTCTACTTGGTTAGTGGCTGCCGCCTCAATTAGCGCCCGAGCATCGTAGCCCGGTTCGCGTTTAAGCGATCGCCCCAATAGCTGTTCTAAGGCAATGCGAATTTCTGTTTTCAGGTGGGCGGTTACCCCCATCGAACCAAAGCCTTGAACGTTGGAGTGACCTCGAATGGGCATCAGCCCTGCTCCCGGTTTGCCTACGTTACCTGTCATCAAAGCCGTATTGGCAATGCTGAAGATGTTATCGACGCTGTTAGCCTGTTGAGTAATGCCCATTGCCCAGGCAAACACCACTCGCTGGCTGTTATGAATCATTTCCGCGGCTGTTTCAATCTCGCCTGGGGTAAGGCCGCAGGTAGATAAAATCGCGTCCCAAGTCGTTGCCTTCACCTGATCAACAACGGCCTGCCAGTTTTCGCTATGCGCCTGTAGATAGTCAAAATCAACCCAGCCCTTTGCTAGCAACACTTTTTGTATCCCCACAAAGAGAGCCACGTCGCTGCCAGGAATGGGCTGTAGATAGCGTGAAGCAATGTCTGACCCCTGCACCAGCGAAGAGAGTGGAAACGCGGGTGAGCCAAACTTGACCAAACCAATTTCCCGAACAGGATTGATGACCAACACCTGGCCGCCGCGATCGCGCAGTTTGATCAGTTCGTTCATCAACCGGGGATGGTTGGCGGGGGCATTTGACCCCACCAGTACCACGCAATCCGCCTGTTGCAAACTTTCTAGGCTCACCAGCGAAGTCCCCGTCCCAAAGACGGCGTTCAGGCCAACGGTAGAAGGGGCATGACAGAGATCAGAACAATCTGCCAGGTTGTTAGACCCTAAGGCTCGCATCATCAACTGCAGCAGATAAGCGGCTTCGTTAGACGATCGCCCAGAGCTATAGGAAGCGACGCGGTCAGCAGGTTGCTGAAAAGACTTGAGCGCAATTTCATACACCTCTTCCCAGCCCAGCCGCTGATAGTGGCTAGCCCCAGCCCGGTAAATAACCGGAAAGCTGAGCCGCCCTAGGCGATCGCATGCCATTGAATCTAACTGCTGTAACTCTGCCAGCGATCGCTGATCAAAAAAGTGAGGTGCAATCCCTGATTGCAGTTCTGCTGCGATCGCCTGTACGCTTTTCATGCATCGCTGTAGCGTTTCTCCCGCCTCATTGGTAAAGCCTCCCTTTTGACCGCCCGTTCCCCAAGCACAGGAGAGGCAAGCACTTTTGTGAAACAGCTTTTGCCAAATTTGTGGCCCTTGAGGCGAAAGCGTTTTAGTTGCCCAATACTGGATGACTGGCAGACCGCCCCCCATATCAGGCGTGGGCGTTGAGGGATGCGTTGGTGCATCGGTTTGTTCTGGGGTTGGCTGAGACTGGCTAGCAATCGATGAAGCTGGTGTTTCGGATGAATTAAAACCTGCCATGCTGAGATCCTCCTGGCTGCCTTATCCATCACTATTAAGTAGATTCCTGTAATCGGGCGCTGATGTTAAGCAAACGCAAGATTTGCCGCCGTGCTAACCCCAACAACTCAACAGAGTCGCTAAAAGGCCGTCGTTGACTTCTGGGATGTCGCTAAAGGCAAAAGCAAAGGTGTCGGCTGCTTTGCTTTTGCCCTCATCCTTCTGCCTTTGGCGACAAGTGCCGACTGCGGCAGGTGTGGGCTAGCTAAATATCGAGGGTTTTGCGTAAGAGCACCTGATCGTCAGGGCTGATGCTAAAGCGTCCTTTTTCGATGTCGCGAATCCAGCTTTGGCTTTTGCCCAAGCACTCGGCTAAGGCTCGCTGCGTTAGGTTTTGCCGCTGTCGGGCGGCTTTGATGTCGCTGCCTGAAAGCGGGTTGACTGGGGCGATCGCCTGGGTGGAAGACTGACGGCGACGACGTTTGGGGGTGGTGCGCCGGGTGGTTTGCTGCCATTCTTCGGGTAGCTCAAACCCCAAAAGGCGGGCATTGAGCAAGCGTTGCCATTTGTCCCGTGGGGCAGTATCTGTCAGGCTAAAAGCGCGGTTGGCATCGTCTGCCCAAAACTCCAGCGCATCGTCAGCGTCGTCTGGAATGTCAGCAACCCTCGACCAGAGAGGCTGAATTTCGGTGGGATACGTTTCGGGATCAAACAGCGGCTTGAGGCCGTAATAATAAGTTGTTTCCAAATCACTTTCAAAGGTTTTGAGTAAGCGCTTGTGCGCCCCTCGCACCGTAGTCGCTTCAACCATGCGCCCTTCACCGTAAGCAATCCGTAGCAAAGTGCGGATGGTCATGCGGTGATCGCCTCCTAGTCGCAGCTTGAACAACAGCCAGAGGAGTAACCGTACGGCACCCTCATGCTGCTGCCAATGGCTCATCACTTCGGTGAGCAACGATTGCGGCAGCGTGCCGTATTGATAAAAGGCGGTTTGCTGGCGGTAGTCGCGCTTGTTTAAGAAGTGTTTGGCCCAAATAC
The DNA here is from genome assembly GCF_052168255.1 of Almyronema sp. Lineage (NCBI taxonomy): Bacteria > Bacillati > Cyanobacteriota > Cyanophyceae > Nodosilineales > Nodosilineaceae > Almyronema > Almyronema sp. The sequence continues at coordinate 21,576 of NZ_JBQLZL010000017.1, forward strand.
CGGCGCGAATTGTAAATCCTAAGCCAATCAAATGGCGACAGCCCTGGGCGTCTTTTTCGAAGTAGTATTGGGTATCGAGCAGGTGCCAGACAGGATGTTCGGACACGGTAAAAGACTGAACTTTGCCTTGGCGAGGCCAGTTTAGCGATACCAAAATTTGGCAGGTCTGGTATACCAAATCTTTAATCAGGGTGAGCTTGTCTAGTTTGGTCAGGTCTTTGCGTTTGTCTAGCCCCAAATACTGCTCAATTTGCTGGTCGTTAATTGCAAAGCTTTCTTGCCAAGGACAGTCTAGCGTGGTGGCATAAGCTGCAAAAATTAAGTGAACACAAGTTGCCCGGATATCGAAGTTGGCGATCGCTGTTTGAGCTTCTACTGCGCTCATTAGCGCAGGTTGGGTGACTTCAGGATCGACTGCTAGGCGAAACTGCATTTCTCCGCGCCCCCGATGTACCAAACGATGGTAATAAAGCTGGTCGTCGGCATCGGTTTGCCAAGGTAGCGTTTGCCGCTGGGCTAAAACATTGCAGGTTTCCCACATCACCATAGATGACGCAAATGGCGTCGTTTTGCCGTTGAGGAAAATATCAGGAATGGCAGCTGGTAATAAGGTACTTTTGCAACGTCCTTTTTTCGCGGTTAAAGGCGTTAACGAACCCACTTCGCAAACTTCTACACAACGTGGAACTTGCAGATCTTGGCAGCCATCGCAAAGGGTGGGATCAATCCAGTAACCCTCCCACTGCGCTTGCGGTTTGATGGCTCCATTGGGACATTGAGGGCGACAGCTATCACAGGCGATACAGCCGTCTTTGATGGTATAAGCCATAAGCAAAAGCCATTATTGAGGCCACTTGACGGCGTTTAATCAGTTATCAGTTGACCTGAACGCTTAGCCGAGTTTTTAACTAGCAAACATTGGCTAGTTAGAGATGGTTATCAAGCAACGATTGAGAACACTTAATAAAGTTTGTATAACTACAAATAACAATCCAAGGCTAACTATTTTATGTCGTTCGATACGATTTAATTATTTTTTAGTGATTGTCTAGAAGCCGTTCAAACTGGACTTTTTAGCAAAAAATTTTGTTGCCAAAATCACGCTTTTTTGCCGACAAAATCAGCTTATTCTTAACGATATGGCGTTAGTCATCTCTGCATTTAACCTAAAATCAAGTTGCTGTTACATTTCGTAAGATGGCGGTAAGCCAGGAGCCGCCAGCGATTGACCCTTCTAGATTGCGCATGGCAACGGTGAGCTAGAGGGGCGGAGAAGGCTAGGCGATCGCAAATGTTTAAGAAGTTGGCTCTTGGCGGCATTTTGTGCCGAAGAATACTGAATTTTTAGCTCAGATCGTCGCTAATAAACATTAGAGAGTGTGCAAGCTTAAAAACTCAGCTAGATGCGATCGCTCATTTTGCTGCGGTCTATCCTGCCTGAGCTGAACGATCGCTACAATTTCAGGGCTTGTCATGTCTCAACGGTTAGCACAAAATCCTTCCTGGTTGTCTATTCCAGCGCCTACGCAAGCGCTACTAGCTGCTGCTGCCCAAACCTGGGAAGATACGGCTGTCTCTGAGCAGTACATTCAGCAGGCTTTGGCGCAGCCCGATGCTGGGTTGGCGGTGCTGGTCAGTGCTTATCGCTACTACTTTTATAAGAGTAATGCGGTGATGGCTTTGCAGATGGCAACAGCCGTTTGCAGTCGTATTCGCCAGTCTGAGCAATGGCCGACGGATTGGCCTACCCTCAAACCAATTTTACTGGCTCGCTTAGATGACGCGATCGCTCGCCTTTACCTCAGCGCTTATGCGGCCTCTGGGTTGTTGCTGGCTCGTTTAGGCAGAGTGGCAGAAGCTCAAGAAATTGCCCAGCAGGGGCAGCAAATAGCGGCTAAAGAGTTTGGTGCTGAGCGACTACTCACCATTCTCAATCCGCCACCTGACGAGGATGATTAAGGAGACTTCTAACGATGAAAACCTTGCCGACTACCGAGGCTGAAACGCTGGCCTTGTCCTTTTTGCTGGCAGATTTAGAAATCCCGGCTGCGGATCAAGATTTCTTCTCAGTGCTTTCCGTGCGAGATGCGGGTAGCGACTGGTATGTAGTGGAGATTGGCGTTGAGGGTTTACCCGATAAGTGGGCTGTGCAGGTGTTTGACACGGGGCAGTGTGACCCGTGCTATACGTTTTTGTCTCCGATGCCCGCCGGAGAAGACGCCGATCTTAACGAGTTTCCTGGACGGATTGCCAGCGTGATTGC
>NZ_JBQLZL010000017.1:23938-38014 GCF_052168255.1 Almyronema sp.
GAATACACGGTTTTCTGTCAGTGGCTTTCAGCCCTTTAATGTTTCACTTCTAGAGGCGACAGCGATACCTCTATAGACCCATGACGCCAACTTCTTTACCCCCCGAAGATTTACCACCACTGGCCACCACTGCGCTCGATGCCCTGCTGCGGCAACAGCTAGAGCAGTCCACTCGCCAGCATTTCTTTGAAAACTGTGATGGCCCAACACAATCTTTACTGATGGAGTGCCGCTGGACTGTTTGGGTGGCTGAGACGCTGATTCTGGTGATTCACTGTCCAGACCAATTGCGGAACTGGCGCGTGCTGAACCATCTGGCTACCCTGGCTGAATGTTTAGCACAGTTTAGCCCACAGGCCAAAATTCGGGTGTACCCACCTGCTGGGCTAGGAACCCCTTTTGACTTTTGTGTAGATGAGCGATCGGTTTATCGCCGCCCGTTGGAATAACCCCCTGCGACGTTGTTTGAGGGCTTTAGCGCTATAGAGCGACAAAAAGCGTTCTCAACCGCAAGGCTGAGAACGCTGGATAGCCGTAAGCAAGCAGGGGAATCTACAGCAAAGCTAAGAGATAAATCAGCGAAAACAAAATAATCCAGATGATGTCTACAAAGTGCCAGTAGATTTCGGCCATGGCAACGCCTGTGTGGTGAGTTTCGCTATAGTGACCAGAGCGACGCGATCGCCACAGCACCCCCAAAATTAACAAAATCCCAATCAAAACGTGCAAGCCATGAAACCCGGTCATCAGGTAAAAGCAGTTGGCAAACAGGTTTGTGCGTAAGCCATAGCCCAGCGTGACATATTCATAAGCCTGACCCGCCAGAAAAACAGCACCCATCAGAGCCGTGAGGGCATACCACAGACGTAACCCTTGCACGTTGTTTTGTTTAATGGCGCTGTCGCCTTGGTGAATCACAAAGCTGCTAGAAACCAGCACAACGGTATTGAGGGTTGGCAGCAACAACTCTACAGCGGTATCGGCTGGAGGCCACTCTGGAGCCAGCCCCCGATAAAACAAAAAAGCTGCAAAGAAGCCACCAAACATCAGCGATTCGGAAGCTAAGAAGGTCAGCAATCCCCAAACGCGTAAATCAGCGTGAGCAGGGGTGGCATTGGCGATCGCAGGGGTAACCTCAACTTCAGTTTCGGTTAAAAGGGTAGAACTTTCCATACGCGTTGAAGAGATGATAGCTAAAGGCAGAAAGCCAAGGGCAGAAGGAAGGTTTGCTATCAGCGGCTTTTAGCCATTTAAGGGACTTAACCCTAATGCCTACAGTGATAAAACTGACCCCAAGATTGGGAGAAGCCGCCTCAGCTAGATTAGCTAGCCGATGGGGGCACCGACGTCGTCAATTCGCCCGGTTCGACAAAGCCATAGTCATAGGGGCCATGTGTGACAACGGGCAAGACTTCCCAATTTTCAATTAAAGGGGGAGAGGCCGTTGTCCACTCTAAGGTTAGAGCATTCCAGGGATTGCCAGAGGCTTTTGGCCCTTTGTGCCAGCTCCATATCATGTTGATGAAAAACGGCAGTACCGAAATAGCTAAAACAAAAGCCCCTACCGTACACACTTGGTTGAGCGTGGTGAACTGAGGATCATACATGGCTACCCGTCGCGGCATACCCTGTAAACCCAGCTTATGCATGGGCAAAAAGGTGAGATTGGTGCCAATAAACGTCAGGATAAAATGGAGTTTCCCCAGAGTTTCGTTATACATCCGTCCGGTGATTTTGGGGAACCAGTGATAAATGCCAGCGTAGATTCCAAAGACAGAGCCACCAAACAACACGTAATGAAAGTGAGCCACGACATAGTAGGTATCGTGTACGTGGACGTCAAAAGGTGCTGTGCCCAAGGTGACACCGCTCAAGCCACCTAAAACAAACATCATCAGCAAGCCAACTGCAAATAGCATAGGGCTGGTGAGGCGAATTTTGCCGCCCCACAAGGTGGCAACCCAGCTAAAGATTTTAACGCCTGTCGGAACGGACACAATCAGAGTGGAGACGGTGAAAAATAGCCGCATCCACGGCGGGGTACCGCTGGTAAACATGTGATGCACCCAAACAAACAGGCCAACAAAACAAATTGCCAGACTTGAATAGGCGATCGCTTTGTAGCCAAAAATGGGCTTGCGGGCATGGACTGGAATCACCTCTGACATAATGCCGAAGATTGGCAAAATCATCAGATAAACTGCCGGGTGAGAATAAAACCAGAACAAGTGCTGATAGATAATGACATCGCCGCCAGCATCTGGTTTGTAAAACGATGTGCCAAAGTTGAGGTCAAACAGCAGCAGCACTAACCCCGCCGCCAGAACCGGGGTGGAAAAAAGCGCCAACGCCGAAGTCGCCAAAATCGCCCAGCAAAATAGAGGCTGTTGATCCCACCGCATACTGGGTAATCGCATTTTCAACAGGGTAACGATAAAGTTGACCGACCCCAAAATTGATGACGTGCCCACCAGCACGATCGCCAAAATCCACATAGACTGGGCTGTGGTGGCGGTGATTTCGCTCAGCGGTGGGTAAGCCGTCCACCCGGCCTGAGCGCCCCCAAACACGAAACTGCCTATCAACAGTAGCCCTGCGGGTGGATTTAGCCAAAAGGCAATGGCGTTGAGCTTAGGAAAGGCCATATCGCGTGCCCCCACCATCAGCGGCACCAAAAAGTTGCCAAAGCCGCCAATCGCCGCTGGCACAATCCACAAAAAGATCATGATGGTGCCGTGGTTGGTCATAAAGGCGTTGTAGAGGTCAGGCGTAATCAAGTCTGGATCGGGGGTGGCTAGCTCGGCTCGCATGGCCATCGCCATCAGCCCACCGATGATATAAAACCCAAAGGACAGCACCAGATACTGAATACCAATAACTTTGTGGTCAACGTTGAAGGTGAAGTAGTCATACCACTTCCAGGCTGAAGGCTGAGGGCTATGGCTAGCGGTGACCAGCGTTTCAACAGAAGTTTGCGTTTGCGTCATAGCTAACTTTCAAACAAAGGGATTACAGGATTAAATAAGCGATCGCCCAAAACAGGTCTACACACAAACGGACAGCAGCCCCTAGGGACGGGTCGGTAAAAGCGAGGGAAGTCGCTCGGTGGTCATGCCCATGGCGGCGGCATAGGGAGACAAAAACTGATCGACACTAAGGTCAGCGACGTTGGCTGCCACCACCTGATGCGGAGCCGGAGACTGGGCTAAACGGCTTTGCGCTAGCCACTGATCAAACTCTGCTGCCGATTGAACCACAACCTGCGATCGCATCGCGCCGTGGTAGCTGCCGCACAGTTCAGTACAGACAATGGGATAGATACCCGTTTGGGTGGCGGCAAAGCGCAACCCGGTTTGCTGCCCCGGAATGGCGTCTTGCTTTAGGCGAAACTGCGGTACCCAAAAAGAATGAATCACATCCTGTCCAGAGATATTGAGCTGTACGGATTTGCCCACAGGAATGTGCAATTCGCCTGTAACCACACCCGTATCTGGATAGTTAAAAATCCAGGCGTATTGCATACCCGTCACATTCACAACTAAATCAGGATCTTGCCCTAGTTGGGTTGGCGTGGCTCCATAGCCAAACCGGGGAACAGCGCTAGTCGAGAGGGCGGGGGTGACGGCTGCTGGTGTGCTATCGGCGATCGCCTTAGCTGCTGGCATGGGGGGGTGACCGGGCATCGCGCCGCCCATTTGCTGAAAAACATCCACGCTGTAGACGCTTAACCCAATAATGATGATGGCTGGAATTGCCGTCCAAAAGGCTTCTAGCGGCAAATTGCCTTCAATGGGAATCCCGTCTGTCTCGTCACCGGGGCGCTGGCGGTAACGGATCAAAAACCAGACAATAGCACCTTCAACCACAATAAACAGAGCGGTGGCGATCGTAACCATTAAGCTAAAGAGTTGGTCAACGAGGGGTGCTTGTTCAGACGCTTGTTCAGGAAGCAGGCCGTGATGTTGACCTACCCATAAACTCACCAGCGTAATCAAAACGCCGGCCACTAAAGTGAGCAGTGAAGCTGGAATCTGTTTCATTGAAAAAGCTACAAAATGAAACAACGCGAAAAATTAAAACGACTCTGTCATTGCCAGGACGGTTAGAGGGCCAAAGTTTTATCTAGCAATGAGCGGACGTTTGGAAAGATATCTGCTGCGTCGCAAAACGGTTTAGATCCCCCTAAATCTCCCTTAAAAAAGGGGACTTCCAAGCCGATTTCCCCCTGTTTAAGGGAGTAGGGGAAATCGATGAGTGCCTAAATTTATCACCATTGGCTTTGCAAATGCCCTTTGAGCTTTGAACTAGCGGCTAAGGTGGGCTGGGCATAGCCCTTTGATGCCGCTGAGGATGAGATTTTGTAAGTATCTGGCTCTCATTTTATAACGCTAAATGAAAAATAATTAGGCGCTAAACTTTATTTTTAATATCTTTGAATGGGCTGTTTTTGGTCAATTGTAAGCTTTACTTTAGATTGGCCAAAACTTGATAAAAGCAAATGTAATCTAGCCAACTAATATTGGGCAAATTTAGTAGCCTATTATGCTAAATGGTTCTAAGAAAGTGTAACGCTGGCGTTCAAGCCCAGCGCAAAAACGGCTACCGCCATTCATTAGCCATCACCAGCAGCCGTCACTCACTCAAACTGAGCAGCGTTCATTTAGCCTACTTGGCTAGTCAATAGATTGGCTTAGCGGCTATAGCTGAGGAGCTTGAAGTAGGTAGGTGCAGCTAGCACAAAACTACGGCGATCGCTAAAGATTTTCCAAGTTGTGTCTTGCTCTTTGAGGTATTCGCTGTAGTCGGCTAAATTGTCGAGTCCTACACAGCCTAAGAACAGCTCAGTAGTGAGCCAAATTAACAGTTCAAACAGAAGTTGACGAAATTTAATCTTCATGGGGGTTCGTCTGGGGCGCGAGGGGAGCAGGGATAAATCATGAGCGTTTGCAGCTATAAAAAATTACAACCCGCTCAGGGTTTGGCGATTGTCAGAGATTAGGGAGACAGCGGCAAGTTGGCAGAGCCAAAATGTTCTTCAATTAGAACGGGCAAATTTTCCAGCTTCAGGCTGTCATAGCGATGCTTCCCCGGCATGATGGTGAGATTGGGCGCTTTGGAGCAGCGTTTTTGACAGCCAATAGACTGAATCTCCACCTGGTTTTGCAACTGGCGTTCTTGCAAAACCTGTTTTAGCCGAGCAATCATCTGTCTGCCGCCTCGCTTTTGGCAACCCGACTTTTGGCAAACCAGAATTCTGGCTCGCTTTGGCGCAGTTCTTGGCGCTGATGGCGGCGATGGCGTTAATCCCAAGGGGATAGAAGGCAGGCTAGCGGGCGAGGCAAGTGGCTCAGCTATCCTACCGGGGTCGGGCAGGGTAAAAAGCTGGTAGGCATCTAGCTTAATCACCCCGCTGTCAAAGTCGATGTGGCTGCGGCCAATACAGCGAACGCGATCGCCTAGTTGGAGCTGTTGCCGTAAGTTAGCGCGTAGCGCCTTTGGCAGCTTAATGGCCATTTGCTCTTGTTCAACTTCAAGCACTATAGACTTGGGCTGATCGGGGTGAGGGCCAAGAAAACCCAGAAGGGTTCCTTCCAGGTTGAACATCCAGGGCGGCATAGGGGACATAGGACGGCTCCGGGTGAATTAAGCAATGACGGAATGGGCACGAGGGAGCTGAAAGTGGCTTAACGGCGCTTGACAAGCAGCCCTTAAGCCAGACCGCCGGGTAGCCTAGCTCAGACGTTTGGCGTTGACGGTTTGAGGGGTTTTAATGGGGTGGCCCAGTCCGGCGACGGAGAGTTCCCAACCATTAGCCAGGGTAAAAAAATGGACGTCGTCAGTTTGGCTTTGTTCGACGACTTCTTCTTCGAGATCTTTTTTGGCGACGTAAACCATTAGCTTGCCTGCGCGATCGGTGTGGAGGGTAACTTTCATAGAAAAACCTTTGAGAAGGGGCAGAAGGTAGCGGCGAGAAGGGTTGGCGTTGTTGAGCGACTGCCCAAAGGGAGCAGGCGCTGGGCTAAGACTGGCGGTGGCTGCTGGCTATCTAATGGCTGAGCAAGGTTCGCTTTGAGAGACTAAAGCTAAAAGTTCGTCGGGGGTAAGGCTGCGTTTGAGCTGAGTAGCGCGATCGCGTACAGACTGCAAAACTGATTGACCGCGATCGGCATCGAGCTGCACGCCATAATCTTGCAATACCTGGTTGAGCAGGTGGCGACCGGAATGCTTTCCAACAACCAAACGCCGCTCCCAGCCAACTTCTTTAGGGTCAAAGGGTTCGTAGGTACTGGGGTTTTGCAAAACGCCGTGGGCGTGAATTCCCGATTCATGGGCAAAGGTATTTGCGCCTACAATCGCTTTCCACGGGGGAACCGAACAGTTGACAATTTTGGCTACGAATCGCGACAGTTCTAGAAAGTGCTGGGCACGAATGCCTGTTTTGAGTCCATAGATTTGCTTTAGCGCCATCACTACTTCTTCGAGGGCGGCGTTTCCTGCTCGTTCGCCCAAACCGTTGACGGTGGTGTTAACCGAAATGGCTCCGGCTCGAATACCTGCAAGAGCGTTGGCCGTAGCTAACCCTAGATCGTTGTGGGTGTGCATTTCGACGGGGATGTCTAGAGCAGCCACGAGTTTTTGTACCTTTGAAAAGGTGGTGAACGGATCTAGCAGACCTACCGTGTCGCAAAAGCGAAAGCGAAAGGCTCCCCATTCTTGAGCAAACTGAGCCGCGTCAATTAAAAACGTTTCATCAGCGCGAGAACTGTCTTCGCCGCCGACGCTGACGTCTAAACCGTGATCGCGGGCAAAGGTAATGGCATCGCGTAGCTGTTCTAGCATCCGCACCCAGCGCCCTTGAAACTTGACTTTAATCTGGATATCGGAAACCGGAATAGAAATATGCACGCGCTTCAAGCCGCAGTGAATGGAGGCTTGAATATCGGAGATCACGGCTCGATTCCAGCCGAGAATGTGGGCGTTGAGTCCGAGATCGGCGATCGCCCGAATCGCCTTGGCTTCGTCCTGACCGATAGCGGGAATACCGACCTCTAACTCATGCACGCCGATGGCATCTAGAAATTTGGCGATCGCCACCTTTTCTTCCAAGCTAAAGGCGACACCAGCGGCTTGTTCACCGTCGCGCAAGGTAGTGTCGTTGATATAAATCGGGGGGGGAGTCATGGCAACCTCCGGCAAGGGGGTAAACGGACTTCGACGTTCGCTCGGCGGCATCAGCCGAGATTGAAAAAAGCAGGGTTAGCTAGAAAGCGGTTCGGAGCAGTCTTCAGGGGGTTGAGTATGAAGCGATTCGAAGTATTTCAGATCGGCGGCAATTAAGTGGTTTAAGAAGCATTGCTGTATCCAGGCCAGGGTGACCAAGAAACCAAACAGGGTGAGGGCAGAAAGCATACCATCAGCTCCGGGGCGAGTGGGGTTTGAAGTTGAGCAGCGGCTGACAAGGGGGGAAAAAAGGGGCGTACGCAGTACGCCCACAGTTGTCGCCTTACTCAGAAACGGGGGTAGCTACAGGGGGAAAATTGAGACACAGGTGAGGTGCCAGGTTGAGATCAACGATCAGGCCAAAAACGCCAGCGTCAGGCTGTCTTTGCTCAAAAAATGATCGAGGTGAAAAGCGCGGTCTTCGGTTTTGAGCAAAATCTGTTCGTACAGGTAACGGGTGGCGCGATCGCCTACACTTTCAGCCTGTGTAGCGAGACGACGCAGCAGAGCAATCAGGGCTTGCTCAGCCGCCAGGTCATTTTCAATCATCTGGCGGCAGTTGTAAGCGCCGTCTGGCTCTGGGGTAAAGCAGCAGAGCTGCGCTAAGGTCGCAAAGGTACCAGCGGGTACGCCCCCCAGCCCATTGAGACGCTCGGCTACGTCGTGGGTATGGTTTTGCGTGGCTTCGTAGCTTTCTTCAAAGAACTGGTGAATGGAATAGAACTCGGCACCTTCGACGACGAAATGGTGCTTTTGGTATTGCAAATACAGCGCCTGGTAGCTGGCATAAACCAGGTTCAAGCCTTCGCAGACAGCGGTAGTAATGTCTTTTTCGAGGTTGACGGGGTTATCGCCAACTTCACCGAAAGCACGAACGAGCGTTTGAGTGGTCATGTACGTTACTCCAAATAAATCGATCAACGGAACACACAAGTTGGCAGCAAATCGGCGCTACAGTCGGCTTCAAACGGATTGAACTTGCCAGCAGCGCTCTAGCCAATCCACGCCTTCCTGCCGGGGGGCGGTAAATTGCCGCACCGTGCTGTGAACCAGCACCAAGGCCGCAGCGTGGTTAACCTCGACCCGCAGCGTCCCATCGGCAGGGCAGGCACAGGGAATATTGAGTTCTTGCAGGCGGCGGTAAATCGACCAGCGATCGCCGCGATGGACGGACACAACCTGCCCCCAGTTTGGGGCGATGGTGGTGGGCTTATTCATGGGAGAGAGACTCCAGGGTTGCAAGGTTTGAGCAGTTAAGACGTTGAACTTGAACTTCTAAAGCTTCAATGCGATCCAGCAGCGATCGCAGCGTGGTGGCTTCGGCGTCGGGAAGCTGACCGTGTTCTAGCGGAGCGGTAGCGGTGTTGCATTTGCAAACGTTGCGGCTAGGAACACCTACCGCCGTACAGTGGGCAGGCACATCCTGTAACACCACAGAACCAGCGCCAATGCGCGCCTGATCGCCAACGTGAATATTGCCTAAGACTTTGGCACCCGTGCCAATGACCACCCGGCTGCCAATCGTCGGGTGGCGCTTGCCCGTTTCTTTACCCGTACCGCCCAGCGTCACCCCTTGATAGATCAGCGTATACTCGCCCACAATGGCGGTTTCGCCAATCACTACCCCCATGCCGTGATCGATAAACACACCCGGCCCAATCTGAGCTGCCGGATGAATTTCAATACCCGTTAGACAACGAGCCAGGTGCGAAATGAAGCGGGGAAAAAAGCGCACCTGATGGCGATGGAGCCAGTGGGCTAAACGGTGAGCTGCGATCGCATGTAAACCGGGGTAGCAGCACAGCACTTCTAGCCAGTTGCGAGCAGCCGGATCTCGCTCAAAAATAATGGCGAAATCTGCCTGGAGGGGAAACTGCTGGCGCAACCGCTGCCAGTGAGGCAGCCAGAGCTGAATCGAAAAACTGGGCAAGGATAAAGACATGGATCGGCAGGGGTGGTGTTTCCCTGCTTATAGCAACTGCGATTTGGGGCGGCGATCGCAGTGGCCCAATCCAGATTTACTAGAACGATTAGCAGTGTACTCAATCGCCAAAGCGTTTGAGCATTAAGGTTTAAAGATTTTTTTGAGGATGGGGGGCGGGTATTTTAGCCCTCAGGGACGGGTATTTTAAGGGCTAGGGACACGTATTTTGTACTCAAGGAAAAACCCTGGTAGGTAAACGCTTTAGCCCTAGTTTGTAGACTGAATTAAAAACCAGCACGGGTGTACTCAAAAATCATTTTTGCGTCAGCTAATTCATAGTTTCACCAGAGAAACTGTAGCAAACTATGCAAAACTAATCCGATTTAGATCAGAAATCCTTAATAATTATGGTTGACTCTTTTTACGGCTGACTGTTGATGCCGCGATCGCCCGCTTCAGACTCAATTGATTAGCCTTTTGATTGCCTTTTGTGAGAGCAGCGAGAGATCAGGGCCGCGGCGGGTGATCAAATTGAGTTTGAGTGTGACTCTTTCGTTCGCTTCAGTTCAATGACCCGCTACTACACTGATTGTTACATTATTTAATATGAAAGTGTCGAATTTGATACTAAAAAATAAAAGGAACTGAAAAATTAGATACAGACAATCTTTTTGCTGCTATAAAGAGCTTGCTAAGCGATCGCAAAAGCAGGCTAACTAGCCGCTTTGAGTACTCATTAAAACGTACTCATTAGCAAGTAAAAAACAGCGCTAAGAGTTGATAGGCTAACGGTTTGCGCTGAGTGCAACAAACACCGAGCCAGGGTAGAAAAACACCAGTTCGTAGGTCATAAAATACCAGTGCCTCGAACTTAAAAAAATATTTTTCGCTGAGTTTTCAAGTGTTGTAGCGCTTGAGTACAGCGTTAATCATTCAATAAATCCTATCGGCCAACTTTCAGGGGGGTGGCTTTGAGCCGTTGCTATAACTCTTTCAACGCCGAGCAACCAACTTCAAGAACTGGCTAATTCGGTGAAATCAGTAGAACACAACATCAACTTCAGCTCAGTTAGAGCAAATTTATTAACTACGATGCTTTGACTGCTGATTTCAATTTCTTAGCTACCAATCACCAGATTGATTTCAAGCGTATTCACCCCTTTGGATGGCCCCTGTCGTACGTTCCTCACGTAAACGAGCGCAATCCCCACCTAACGCCCTATGGAAATTTCTGGTGACGATGAAGTTAGGGACTCCAGCGATACACCACACTCTCTTAACAGATGACGTTGCATTGCCAGGTCGCCCACTGCGTTCTCAATTTTGCTAGAACAACCCACCTGTGTTTACAGGTTGAAGACCGTCAATGCAACGCCACTCTTTTTTAGAGTCATCCTGCAGCCAAATGCTGTCAGTTTTTCACGCTTGAAGTTGATGGCGTGCCATCCCTAAGCCAGTTATAGCCTTGAGCTGTGTGATTTTGCCGTTGTCTGTGCCTTAGCCCTACTCCTCCTTACAGAGCCAAAACAATGACGCCTCCGCCACCTACTGCCCTTGCTTCCGTGCCCACAATGACACCCGAGCTGGACATTACCTTGACCAAAACGCAAACAAAGGTGAAAAAGTCTGGCGGCGGCTGTGGCTGTAGCAGTAAAAACGATGCTGCTGACGGTCTCAGCGAATCAATGAAAGCCCGAATTGAAAAGCACCCCTGCTATAGCGAAGAAGCCCACCACCACTACGCCCGCATGCACGTTGCCGTTGCCCCGGCTTGTAACATTCAGTGCAACTACTGCAATCGCAAGTACGACTGCGCCAACGAAAGCCGTCCGGGTGTTGTCAGCGAACTCCTCACCCCTGAGGAAGCGGCTCATAAAGTGCTGGTGGTAGCGGGCAAAATTCCCCAAATGACGGTACTGGGCATTGCTGGCCCTGGCGACCCCCTTGCCAATCCAGAAAAAACCTTCCGTACATTTGAGCTGATTGCTGATAAAGCCCCCGACATTAAGCTCTGTCTTTCTACCAATGGCCTGATGCTGCCGGATTACGTCGATCGCATTAAACAGCTCAACGTCGATCACGTCACCATCACCATTAATATGATTGACCCGGAAGTGGGAGCCAAGATTTATCCCTGGGTGCATTATCGCCGTCGTCGCTATCGCGGCATTGAAGGGGTCAAAATTCTGCATGAACGGCAGATGGAAGGGTTACAGGCGCTCCAGGAAGCCGACATTCTTTGCAAAGTTAACTCGGTGCTGATTCCTGGTGTCAATGATGAGCACATGCCAGAGGTGAACAAAGCCATTCGCGATCGCGGTGCCTTTTTGCACAACATCATGCCTTTGATTTCTGCTCCCGAACACGGTACTTACTTTGGCTTAAACGGTCAGCGAGGCCCCAACCCCAAAGAGCTAAAGTCGGTGCAAGATAAGTGCTCCGGCAATATGAAAATGATGCGCCACTGCCGCCAGTGCCGTGCCGATGCCGTTGGCTTACTGGGTGAAGACCGCAGCCAGGAATTTACCAAAGAGAAATTCATGGAAATGTCGGCGGACTATAGCCTAGAAACCCGACAGGCCGTTCATATCAGCATTGAACAAGCCAAAGCCGCCGTCGCCGCCAAAAAACAGGCCGCTGTCGTCGCAACACACCGCGATGCCCCCTCTGCCAAAGTTCTGGTTGCGGTTGCCACCAAAGGAGGTGGTTTGGTGAATCAGCACTTTGGTCATGCCAAAGAATTCATGATTTACGAAGTCGATGCGACCGAGGCTAAGTTTGTCGGCCACCGCAAAGTGGCAGACTACTGCCAGGGGGGCTACGGCGAAGAAGCTGCCCTCTCAGGCATTATTCAAACCATTGCTGACTGTAAAGCCATCCTAGCGGCCAAAGTTGGCCCCTGTCCGCAGAAGGAACTGCAAAAAGCCGGACTGGTTGTGGTGGAAGCTTACGACGTGATTGAGTCGGTGGCTCGGCAGTTCTACGACGACTATGTTTTGTCCGCCTAAAGCCCACTAGGGGCGTATAGTCTACGCCCCTGACGCTCTCCCCCCTACATAGCGAGGAATCCAGCTATGGCTTACGCGATTACTCATAACTGTATCGGTTGTCAGCGCTGTCTGGCGGCTTGCCCCACTGGCGCAATTCAGACCAATGGATCGACGTTTTGGATTGATGTTAATCGTTGCAACCAGTGCCAGGGAACTTACAGCGTCCCCCAATGCTGGGCAGCTTGCCCGACTAACGAAGGCTGTATTCCGTTGACGGCGGGGGCCCCTTCAGTGGCGTTGACCTCTGGCTCAGAAACCTCAACCGACTACTGGGAGTCCTGGTTTGCAACCTATACCCGTCTGGTGGCTCGTCTACAGGCTTCAAAACAATCTAGCTACTGGCGGCAATGGTTTGACACCTATGCCCAAGCCTTGCGCCATCTACAAGCGCAATCAGGCCAGGAAGCAAACGTACCGCTGCTGCCGTAGGTCTGCCCTGGTGAAGCCGCTATCCTCGGCGGTGAGGGCTGAGCCAAGTGTTCCAGATTGAGACGGCTCGTTATTGGCAGAATCCGTCGTTAACCTCTGCTTTTCACCCCCCCTGCTGCCCAATTGCTGCTTACTCACTGCGGAGATGATGTGATGGTCATTTATTTAGACAACAATGCGACTACTCAGGTTGATCCTCTGGTTTTAGAGGCTATGCTGCCTTACTTGAGCGACCTCTACGGCAATCCCTCCTCCATGCATAGCTTTGGCGGCCAGGTGGGAACTGCCGTGCAAGCGGCGAGAAACCAAGTCGCTCAGCTCCTGGCAGCCGAAGATACTGAAATTATCTTCAATAGCTGTGGTAGCGAAGGAAATAACACCGCTATCCACGCGGCTCTGGCGGCTCAACCCGAAAAGCGCCATATCGTCACCACCGCAGTAGAGCATCCGGCCATTCTCAACGTGTGCAAACACTTAGAGAAAAAAGGCTACACCGTTACCTATCTGTCAGTAGACAGCCGAGGACAACTAGACCTAATGGAGCTAGAAGCGGCGATGACCGGGGGAACAGCCCTGGTAACGACGATGTACGCCAATAACGAAACCGGGGTGATCTTTCCGGTGGAGCAAATTGGGGCGATCGCCAAAGAATATGAAGCAACCTTCCACGTAGACGCGGTGCAAGCCGTAGGCAAGGTGCCCATTAACTTAAAAAACAGCCCCATTGACCTGCTAACCCTCTCTGGCCACAAACTCCATGCTCCCAAAGGCATTGGAGCCCTCTACGTCCGTCGCGGCTTTCGCTTCCGCCCCTTCCTGTTGGGCGGTCATCAAGAGCGAGGGCGACGAGCCGGAACCCACAACGTCCCTGGCATTGTGGCACTGGGCAAAGCAGCAGAACTCGCAGGTAAGCACTTGCTCGATGTCGATCGAGAACGCTGGCTACGTGACTTGCTAGAGCAGCAGATTTTAGACCTCATCCCCAACTGCGAAGTCAACGGCGCAGGCACGCCGCGTCTGCCCAACACCACCAACATTGGCTTTAAGTACATCGAAGGCGAAGCCATCCTGTTTATGCTCAACAAACACGGCATTTGCGCTTCCTCTGGCTCCGCCTGCACCTCCGGCTCCCTCGATCCGTCCCACGTTCTGACGGCAATGGGTCTGCCCTACACAATTTTGCACGGCTCAATTCGCTTTAGCCTATCGCGCTTCACCACCGAGGAAGACATTCAAAACGTTCTCACCGTCATGCCCGATATTGTCGCCAGACTGCGATCGCTATCACCCTTCAACAACGACCAATCCGACTGGCTGCAAAGCCGCGATTTAGCCGTCACCGCCTAAGTCAATTGCAGCCGCAACTTGACCCTCCCTAAAGCCAATCTCGAACCCACCCTTTCCTCCCCAAACAGCCCCCTCCCCCCTATCTCCCCCCTCTCCATCTCCCCC
>NZ_JBQLZL010000018.1:0-23884 GCF_052168255.1 Almyronema sp.
CCTCCCCCCTCTCCCCTTCCCCCCATCTCCCCTACCTCACCTCAACCAACCCCACTTCTGGCTCAACCCCTTCAACCGCCTTACCCTGCACCGTCAACACCGAGCAATCTGCATGGTGCATAACATAATTGCTGACGCTGCCCAGCAGCCATTCACTCAGGCCGCTACGTCCCCGACGCCCCATCATAATCAAGTCAGCCCGCCACTGTCGCGCTGTATTACAAATAGCCCGACTCGGATCTCCCACCGCCTGACTGCAAATCACCGTCAATCCCTCCGCCTTAGCCGCCTGACTATATCGACTCAGCAGGTTTTCGCCTTGCGCTTTAGCAACTTGCCACTGATCAACATAGCTTCGAAAAGACTCGGTTGTTAGCATTGAGTGCATACCGTCGTTGGCAATATAAAGCGGATTTGGGTAGCCACCCTCTAATGGCAGCAAAACATGAAAAAAGTGGAGCTGTCCGCCCACGGCGCGGGCTAAGGTAATCGCCTCATCCACCACCGACTGGCTATGCTCTGAGTTATCAACCGCAACTAAAATTTTCTGCATCATGGCTGTACGCTCAAGGAAGCTGAGGCAACCCCGGTAATCGTTGCTACCCCTTTATCTTTACTATTAGCGGAGCGATCGCCCCCTGTAAGCAAAAAGCCAAAATTCTTTGAAATCATGAGCCGCTATTAGCTTTTCTAATGCCCCTTAGGATGCCAGGACATCTCAGACTGCTTTAACTTTGAGTATGGTAAGCTTCGAGCATAGTAAAGAATTACTAATACACCTGTGACTATTGCCGCTTCTGTGTCTCCCCGTCCTCGCTGGACAGTTATCTTTCCGACCGCTATTTTGCATTTGCTCACCTTGCTGGCTTTGTTGCCCAGCAACTTTAGCTGGGCAGCGGTTGGTGTAGCGCTCTTTTTACACTGGCTCACCATTGGCCTCGGCATTGCCCTGGGGTTTCATCGCCTTGCCACCCATCGCAGTTTGCAGGTGCCCAAGTGGCTAGAGTATTTTTTAATTCTGTGTGGAACATTGGCAGGCCAGGGCGCAGTTTTAGGCTGGGTCGGCTATCATCGCATTCATCATCTCTATACTGATCAACCCCTAGATCCCCACAGTTCGCGACAGGGGTTTTGGTGGAGCCATATCAACTGGCTGATGCACGAGGTGCCAACTAAAGCAGAAGTTCCTCGCATCACCAAAGATATTGCCGATGACCCGTTCTATCGCTTTTGCCACAACCACTACATCACCTTACAAGCGGTCTTAGCGGTCTTTCTCTACGCAGTTGGCGGCTGGCCTTTCGTTGTTTGGGGAATTTTGGTCAGGCTGTTTGTTGGGTTCCACTGCACCTGCTTAGTCAACAGCGCTTGCCACAAGTTCGGCTATCGCACACACCCTACCGATGAAGCCTCCACAAATTGCTGGTGGGTCGCTTTACTCACCTATGGCGAAGGCTGGCATAACAATCACCACGCCTGTCAATCTTCCGCCTGCAACTGGCTGAAATGGTGGGAAGTTGATTTGACTTGGCTCACCATTCGCCTGCTGCAAACCTTAGGCTTGGCAACCAAAGTCAAACTTGCCAAGCAACCTGCCCCTGCAGCTAACAATTATTTTTAATCCAACCATCTGGCATAACAGTTTGCTCAAAGATGGCATCTGCAAAGTTAACCCCACCTTGATCTACCAGTGCTTGGCTAAAATCTGCCTGTCGTAAATCAGCGCGGCTAAAATTTGTGTTGTAGCATCGAGCTTGCCGCAAAGTAGCTTGTTGCAGATTAGCGCTGCAAAGCTCTGTCGCTTCTAAATTAGCGCCGCTGAGGTTAGCCGTTTGCAGGTTGGCTTGGCTAAGGTCAGCTCGGCTGAGGTTGCTACCGCTAAGGTTGGCACCGCTGAGGTTGGCATCCATTAAGTCAGCCTCGCGCAGGTTGGCTCCGGCCAGGTTAGCGCCGCTTAAGTTGGCTCCTACCAGGTCAGCACCGCTCAAATCAGCCCCGGCCAAGTTGGCTCTGCTCAGGTCGGCTTTGGCTAGCTCTGTTTCAACGAGAGAGGCCTGACTGAGTTTGGCTTCTCGTAGGTTTGTGTTGCTCAGGCTGAGGCGATCTAGCTGAGTATGGTGAAGATTAGCTTTTTCTAGGCAGGTGGCATAGAAATGGGCATTGCTGAGTTGGGTGCGGCTGAGGTTAGCCTCTTTAAGATTTGCCTTGAGCAAATTGGCTTCAATCAGGCAAGCACCGCTGAGATTAGCTTGCTGTAAATTAGCTCCGTTGAAATTGACTCGGTTGGCATGAACCTGGCTAAGATTGGTGTTTTCTAGGTTTGCGCCGCTAAAGTTGGCTCCAATGAGATCCGCACTGCCAAGGTCAGCGGCTGTCAGATCGGCTTCTATTAAGCTGGCATCGATTAGCAGCGTTCGGGTTAAATCTGCTTTTTGCAGGTTGGCCTGATAAAAGTTAGCTTCTGTGCAGTTTGTCTCTAGCAAATGAGCCTGTTCCAGGTTGGCTCTACTTAAATTAGCCCGGTTGAGAGAGGCGCTGTTTAAGTGCGCTTTGGCCAGGTCTACGTTGCTCAAATCTAGACCACTCAAATCAGCCAAGCTGAGATCAATCATGGCTGCCGGGTTTTCTGCTCTCCACTGTTGCCACTTGGCTGCCCCCAGTTCTAAGAAATAGACCTGATCATCGTTTGCCATGACACTAAATCCTAGAGAGCCGCTTACTCTAGAGTGCCCCAGAACTTTGAAGAACTTATGAGGGCAGTCTTTTGCTTAGGGGGCGGCTGTACACTGCGACTCTGGCTGACGCACAAAGTAGAGCGCATCGCGCCCTTGAATGGCTAAGCCACCTCGATTCCAGGTATCCCAGCGGGTGACATATTTTTGGTGATTGTTGCGACGCTCGATCGCGACACCAAAGCCATAACGCAGTTCTCGGTAGCAGCCCTCAAGCTGAGACAGCGTTAGATTTAGGATGGGGGTATCAAAGGCAGCGCTACTTTTGTTGACCACAAAAAAGCCCTCTGAACCTCGCTCCATCAGCAGTACAGTAGGACTATCGATCGCAGTCAGTACCTTTTCCCTGATATTGCTGCCGACTTCGCCCCGTTGCCGCATCACCTGCCGAAATTTGACCCCGGCAGACAGGTAGGGAATATCGCGGTTATCTTGGCCGAAAATTAGCGGCGTTCCTTGTTCTCTGGCTAGCACATAAGCAGTGGCGAGGTGAGCATCAGTGGGTTCGTCATACGGATTGATGGCATTGTCATTTAGCGCCAGAATTGTGTCGTGATTGCGGCCAAAGGTAACGCTGCGGGCATCAGGGATGGCAGCGGGCCAGCGTAGCGATCGCAGATCGCCCCCCTTACTAAAAGCCGATCGCATCGTGTTGTAAAGAACAAAGTCAGTCACGGCGGCGACCCAGTTGTAGTCTTCTGGGCGGGTATCTTGGTCGGTAATCACTTCTAAATAGTTCCAGGTGGTGCCATGACTGGCCTGGTCAATATAGTCGATGTAGGCAGTTTTAATGGTTTCGGCCGCAATGTGTTTGGCTGCATCTAAGCGAAAGCCATCTATGCCTAAATCCAGCAGCTTTTGCAGATACGCTTGTTGAATGGCCTGGACGTTTTGCTGGGTTTGATCAAGGTCAGGCAGACCCCCCAGCCAGCAATCGGTTTCTGAAGTGCGATCGCCATCGCTATAGTTAATTTCGCAGCGGCTGTTAAAGTCGGCAGGCGAAAACTGAGGAAACTGAAGGCTGGCAAATTCAGGCAGATTAGCCATGTGGTTTAGCACCACGTCAGCAATGACTTTGAGGTGGCAACTGTGGGCTGTCTGAATGAGCTGCTGCAAATCGGCTTCAGAACCTCGGCCTTCAATCACGCTGTAGTCAATGGGCTGATACCTGGCCCACCAGTTAGGGCTAGGGTGCGACTTTTGGGCAGGGGCAATTTGCAGATGGGAATAACCCTGCTCAGCCAGTTCGCATACAAAGCCTTCAACCTCGCTGTAGTGATGATCAAAAGCGTGAAAGATAGCGGTGGGTTGGGCAGAGGCGATCGCCTCTGGTAGCCCCAAACCGCCAGAGGCCAGCACAGCTATGCAGGTAGAAAGCAGCACAAATTTCACGGTTAAAAACCCGCTCCTGCGGTCATAGTATGGACGCTAGTTGCCTGCACTACTCCGGTCGCGTTTACACCCAGCTTTGACCTTAATTTATACCAGTGGCGTTGTGGCGAAAGCCGGGTGTTGTTCAGCCTGAGCCGAAAATTGGGCTAGAGCCGGATGCTGTTTTGAATTGATCACCGCTGGCAGCATGTGCTGGGTAAAACGCCAAGCTACGCCCAGGGTAATATCAGGTTGCATAGGCTGCAAACCGCTCAGCCAAGGGGTGCCTTGAGCTGCGATAGGCTCTAAAGCGGCATAAGCAGCCGCAAGCTGTTGCTCTATGCGTGCTAGCCAGGGCGGGTGCTGCTTTTCTACCGGGCGTAGCGTCTGTTCGTAGACAATCTGCACCGTTTTTTCGCAGGCTATTAAGGCAAGCCCGATGATCCGCAACGCTTGAGAAAGCTGGGTTGGGTCTGTTGGCATCAGGCTTTTGGGATGGGCGATCGCCTCTATGTACTGCAAAATTAGCGTCGATTCCATCAAAACAGTACCGTCCTCACTAAGGCAGGTAGGCGCTTTGACCAGCGGATTGACCTGGCTGAATTCATCAAAGTGGCGAAAGACTGAAAGCGGCTCATGCTCAAAAGGAATTTCAAGCAGCTTTAAGGAAATTGCCACCCGCCGCACGTATGGAGAATCTAACATGCCAATGAGTTTCATTCGGCGATACTGGTAAGAGCTGAAGTTAAAACAGAGGAAGTTGTCTGGCCTTGCGTCGTCTAAGCGATCGCGTCACAATAAAAGTTAATGTAAGCATTTTGACGGGTTTTGGTTGGACTCAACTGTTTACTGAGTGCTGATGACGCTTGATCAACCCATGACTTTTTCTAGCCTTGCGGCTGAACCCCAAGGATCAACCACTGAGCATAAACCCTTAACCACCGATGTGGCAATTGTTGGCGGCGGCATTGTGGGGCTAACACTCGCCTGTGCGCTGCAAGATTCTGGCCTGAGCGTCACCGTTATTGAAGCGCAAACCTGGGCTGCTGCCGCCAATCGCCAGCGGGCTTATGCCCTATCATTACTCTCCGGTCGAATTTTTGCCGGGTTGGGGCTTTGGGAGCAAATTTCCCCTCAGATTACTCACTTTCAGCGAGTACGCCTCTCCGACGCTGACCATCCCCACACGGTTGATTTTTTACCAACCGATTTACGGACATCGGCTGTCTACTACGCGGCAGAACATACCGTCTTAATGCAGGCGCTTCAGCAGCGGGTTCGTCAGTGCCGCAATCTAACGGTGCTGTGTTCGGCTCAGCTTGCTGCCATCCGCTACCAAGGCGATCAGGTTGTCTTAGAAGTTAGCGATCGCGATCGAACGTATCAACTCACCGCTAAGCTTTTGGTCGCTGCCGATGGGGCGCGATCGCAAATTCGCCAGCAAGCAGGCATTGGTACCCAAGGCTGGAAATACTGGCAATCTTGCATTACGGCAATCCTCGCCCCCGAAAAACACCATCAAAATACCGCCTACGAGCGGTTTTGGCCGAGTGGCCCTTTTGCCATTTTGCCTCTAGCTGATGGTCGCTGCCAGATTGTGTGGACGGCTCCCCACGCTGAAGCCCACGCTATGCTAGCGCTGCCTCAGCCGCAGTTTATGGCTGAGCTAAATCGGCGCTACGGCACTCAGATGGGACGGTTGGAACTGGTGAGTGAACCGCTGCTGTTTCCGGTGCAGCTAATGCAAAGCCAGTGCTACGTAAAGCCACGGCTGGCGCTGGTGGGTGATGCGGCTCACTGCTGCCATCCGGTGGGTGGGCAAGGCTTAAATATGGGCATTCGAGATGCGGCGGCTCTCGCCCAGGTTTTACAGATGGCGCAGCGTCGGGGGCACGATATTGGTTCGCTGGCTGTTCTCAAGCGCTATCAGCGCTGGCGTAGGTTAGAGAATTTTGTGGTTTTGGGCTTTACAGATCTGCTCAATCGAGCTTTTTCGACTCAGTGGCAGCCGTGGGTGTGGTTGCGGCGGCGCGGACTGTGGCTACTTCAGCATGTTCGCCCGATGAAACAATTAGCTTTGCGGCTGATGACGGGGCTGCTGGGTCAACAACCTGCGATCGCCCGCAAGCCTCTGGGTAAAGACGATACGCCGATAACGTGACTGATATGACTGAGATTGGCGACGCTGCCCTTATTTAACGTTGACAAATCGCTCTAAGGCGATCGCCCGCAAACGCTGCAAATCTTCTCGCCGCGAAACGGAAAGCGGTACTGTAGCCTTAATTTCTTGCAGCAGTAGTGCTGTTTCGAGCGGTTGTTGCTGATAAATTGCTCGGTAGAGGGCACAGATAATGGCCTGTTCAATTTCAGCTCCACTAAAGCCTTCGGTTGCCTGCACCAAAGCCGCAATGTCAAAGCTGTCAGGCATTTGCTGCCGTCGCGACAGATGAATCTTAAAAATAGCTGTTCGTTCAGCAGCCTCCGGTAGATCGACAAAAAAGATTTCGTCAAAGCGACCTTTGCGCAGTAGCTCAGGCGGAATCTGAGATAGGTCGTTGGCGGTCGCTACTACAAAGACATCTTGCGATTTCTCTTGCAGCCAGGTCAAAAAATATCCAAACAAGCGACGGCTCAAGCCGCCATCGGCATCCCCGCTATTAAGACCTAAACCTTTCTCAATTTCGTCAATCCACAAGACAACAGGAGCCATCGTTTCGGCCAGGGTCGTCGCCTGTCGAAAGTTGCGTTCTGATTGCCCAACATATTTGTCGTAAAGTCGGCCTGCATCTAGCTTTAACAGCGGTCGATTCCATTGGCGGGCGATTGTTTTAGCGGCCAAAGACTTCCCACAGCCCTGAATGCCGACAATCAAAATGCCTTTGGGTGGCGTCAGGTTAAAAGTGCGAGCCTGTGCCCCAAAGCCAACCTGGGCTCGCGCTAGCCACTGTTTGAGTCCGGTAAATCCGCCTAGCTCAGCGGCATTTTGCTGGGGCGGAAAGTAGTCTAGCAAGCCACCTTCTCGAATGACCTGTGCTTTGCGCTCTAAAATCCTTGCTACGTCACTGCTATCTAGTTTGCCGTCTTCTAAAGCGGCATAGGCAACTACTTTTTTGGCTTGCTTTAGCGTCATGCCCCGCATGGCCTGCACAAAAGCATGAATGTCTTCTGGCTGTAGGGCAACTTTGATGCGCCCTTGGAGCGATCGCGAAACATCAGCGATCGCTTGATATAGCTCGTCGGGTTCTGGCAATTTAAGGTCAAACCACACTGCTTCATGGGCGATTTCAACGGGTAGCTCAATGGCCTGCCCGGTAATGACCAGCGTTGAACTATGGTGGGCAAACTGGTGGGCTACCTCTCGAAACTGCCGCGCCACTACCGCCTCGTTCAGGTGCTTCGCAAAATCTTTGAGTAAATAAATGGCTTTAAAGTTAATCGTCTGAACGTGCCGCAGCATATCAATTGGCTCAGCCGTTTTGCCAATGGCTTGGGGCAGGTTGCTATGGGGCGGGGCGTATTCGTTCGTCCAGCGGGCGTGAGGACTTCCTGGCGATCGCGCTAACCCTTGAGCAATGCTCCAGTCAAAAACAGCCATTTGCAGGCTATTGGCAGCTTTGCTAACCAGTGCCTGCGCCCGTTCTTCTTCTACCGTCTCAATCACAATGATGGGATGAAACGACATCACCAGCGTTTGAAAGTGGCGCACGGTAGCAGCGAAAGACATAGGCAAGCAACCTGGCTGATCGGTTTGTTGAATCTGGCCTAAGGCAATTGGCGATCGCCTATTTAAGAAAAAATAGCCAGCGAATTTAGTATGCCCTCCAGGCTGATTTGAGTTGGTTTTCTCCCGTAGGAGAGCCGAAAACTGCTTTTCTTCAGGCGAAATCAGTACGATCGAGCTAGCGGCCTTTTGGGCGGCAAAACTGTATTTTTAATCTCCCCCAACTTCTGATGGATAGTATTGATTTTCGTTCTGACACCGTTACCTGGCCCACTGCCGAAATGCGTGAAGCGATGGCAACAGCCCAAGTCGGGGACGATGTCTATGGTGAAGACCCCACCGTCAATGCTTTAGAGCAATTAGCTGCCGCCAAACTAGGTAAGGCCGCTGGCTTGTTTGTCAGCAGCGGCACGCAAGGCAACCTGATTGCGGCGCTAACCCACACCAACCGGGGGGATGAAATCATTATGGGACAAGATGCCCATACCTTTTGCTGGGAAGCAGGCGGAGCCGCTGTGCTAGGCGGCATCACACCGTTACCGCTGCCGACTGACGCTATGGGTCGCATGGATCTAGCCCAAATCGAAGCGTCTATTCGAGGCGATAATCCACACTGGCCGCGCAGTCGCTTAATTGTGACTGAAAACAGCGCTGGCGGTAACCACGGGGCGGCTATTCCAGTCGATTACTTTGCTGCTATCCGACAACTCAGCGATCGCCATCAATTACGCGTTCATCTCGACGGCGCTAGACTTTTTAACGCCACAACGGCTCTGGCAATTGACCCTCAAGCTATCGCCCAGCAGGTAGACTCAGTGAGTATTTGTTTGAGTAAGGGGCTTTGTGCGCCAGCTGGATCTGTTTTAGTCGGCGATCGCGACTTTATCCATCAGGCGCGGCGCTACCGGAAGCTGCTGGGGGGCGGTATGCGACAGGCTGGCATTTTGGCGGCGGCTGGCCTCATCGCCCTAGAAACCATGAGCCAGCGCTTAGCTACCGATCACCACCATGCTCAGCAGTTGGCGCAAGGGTTGGCTAACATTCCAGGCGTTGTCATTGACCCCCACCGGGTACAAACCAACATGGTGTTTTTCACCTTAGATGACACCGTTCCCTTCACGGCGCAAACTTTAGCCGATAAAGTGTGGCAAACGGCTGAGATCAAGCTGGGTACCTACGGCGATCGCAAATTGCGGGCTGTCACCCATTACTGGATTCAGCCAGCCCACGTCGAAGCCCTGATTACGGCTATCCAGAGCATCCTCAAAGCTGCTATCTAGAGAGGGTTTGCAGCAGAATCGGCTGGTCGGGTTTAACCACAACCACCCGCTGAGCCGTCGTATTGCCAACAATCACACCAGCCGCAGCGCCGCCAACAACCTCTAGCAAATCAACATCGCCCAAAATCTCGCTGAGGACAAAGCCCCCAGCAGCGCCAATCGCTGCATCCGTCAAAATAGAACCAAGCGAGGCTTCGCGCGGATCTTTAACATCGTGTAAGGTGTCAGACTCGGCATTAATTGAGTAAAAACGGTTGTTGGCTTCAACTCCGGTGGCAACATATTGCAAGCCACCCTCAACGGGTCTAAACTCACCCCGAATGACAGAACCCGCTGGCACATTAACACCGTTAATAATGGCGGCACTTTCTAGCCGCAGACTATACTCACGCACTGCATCATCTTCTAAGTAAAGCGTTTCTTGCGCCGGTAAAACGGCACTAAGCTGATCTGAAGTTTGAGCCTGAGCGCTGGGCAAATTTTCAAAACTCGGAGAGCTTTGAGCCTGTACTAAAGACGTTGGGGCTAGGACAAGAAGCGTTGACAAACCACCAAGCAGAACTCGTTTCATAATGACCTCTTAATCTCTCAATAGATAGCTGAAGCGTGAACAAAAGTGTAAAAAGTCGCAGTTGTAAAATCGTTTTTTTGTGGCAAACAGGCTTATCAGTGCTGAGACAAAAAAGTTTTCTCGAAAAGTAAAGCTCATAAAATATCGAGAAGCAATACTTTCGGAACCCGTTTAGAAAACTTATTTAGCCGTAGCCACCGTTTTTGGCTTTGACTTAAGCCAATAGATTGAAAGGGTTTTGACCGGGCATAAAAAGTATTCGTTTAACTTCAAAGCGTTAATAAATTCTAAGGACTACCCAGAACAAAACTTGTTCCCTCAATAGCTCAGCCAACCGCATTTTTTTCGCAAATCTCAAGAAATAGACATAGATTGCAACAGAACTCCGCTGTAAACCCCCAAAATCAGTGGGACAATAGGGTGGGCGATCGCGCAGAGGAACTGCATGAAATTCAAACTCTTAGCTTTTTGTTTTACTGTTTTAGCAATTTTCACCTTTGCTTTACCCAGCAAAGCGGCCATGCAGTCGGATATTGAAGTGCTGCTCGATACTAAGGATTGTCCCGTTTGCATCCTCAGCGAAGCAGATTTACAAGGAGCAGATCTTAGCGAAGCCAATCTCAAGGTTTCTTCGCTCATTGGTGCCAACCTCAAAAATGCCAACCTGAGAAAAGCAGATTTAACCCTGACTTATCTGACAGATGCCAACCTCAGCGGAGCCAATATGGAAGGCATCAACCTCAACGGGGCTGACTTAAGCAACGCTCAGCTTGTCGGTACCAATCTAAAGGCAGCGATTTTAACCAAAGTCGATTTCAATGGCGCTAATTTACAAGATGCCAACTTAGAAGGGGCGGTGCTGGTGGGTTCACGCTTGGGCACTGCCAACCTCACCCGCGCTAACTTAAAAGGAGCCAATTTGAGAGGGCTGACGCGTACAAAAGTAACGTTTTGTCAGACGACAATGCCCGATGGCGCAATCGAAAATCGGGATTGTACCTAACTCAATTATAGAAAAGATCATCAAGCGATCGCTTGATTTTAGCAACGCCTAGCGTAACGATAGCGGGGCTTTGGTTGAACGGCTAAAGCCCTGCTTGTTTTTAGGGGCTAGCTGCTAATTTGAAAATAGCCTGATTTTAATTAAAGCCGTAGCCACAAGATTTGAGCTACTGAAATAGCTGCAAGCTCTTGAGAGAAAAGCTTTTCTTTTGCCGTTGCTTTCTGCCTTAAGCTATAAATTAAACTGTCAGTTTGCAGCCCTCAAATTGCTATGCCAACTTTCATTTTCTCTTACTCTAAAAAACTTTTTAACTCAGAAAAGCCCGTACTCGTAGCCGAACCAGAACGTGGCTGAAACAAATGAGCGATCGCGCTTATAATATAGGCAAACTGTTAAAAATCACAACGATTCAATGAGTTTTTGGGTGACGCTGGGTGGATTGCTCAGCCTTCTGCTACTAGGCTTTATTGTTTATCTGGCGAGCGCTCGTCGTTACCAATCTGCTGCCTCCGTCGCCAACGCCTACGACGAATGGACAGAAGACGGAATTTTAGAGTTTTACTGGGGGGATCATATTCATCTAGGGCATTATGGCTCTCCGCCCCATCACAAAGACTTTATTCAAGCTAAGGCGGATTTTGTGCATGAAATGGCGCGCTGGGGCGGTTTAGACGTTTTGCCTGCTGGTACCACCGTTTTAGATGTTGGCTGTGGCATTGGCGGCAGCAGCCGCCTTTTGGCAAAAGACTATGGCTTTGCCGTTACAGGCATCACCATCAGCCCCGCTCAGGTCAAGCGGGCACAACAGCTCACCCCTGCCGGTCTGAATGCCCGGTTTCAGGTAGATGACGCTATGGCGCTCTCTTTCCCCGATAGCAGCTTTGACGTGGTGTGGTCAGTAGAGGCTGGGCCGCACATGCCTGATAAAGCCGTGTTTGCCAAAGAACTGATGCGGGTACTCAAGCCAGGGGGCGTGCTGGTGGTTGCCGATTGGAACCAGCGAGACGATCGCCGCCGACCTCTTAATTTCTGGGAAAAGCCCGTTATGCGGCAGCTACTCGATCAGTGGTCTCATCCGGCCTTTGCCAGCATTGAAGGATTTGCTGAGACGCTAGCAGCGACAGGACTCGTTCAAGGCGCTGTGGTCACGGCAGACTGGACTCAAGCAACGTTGCCCTCCTGGCTAGATACTATCTGGCAGGGAATTATTCGCCCGCAGGGCTGGCTGCGTTTTGGTCTGGCAGGTTTCATTAAGTCTTTACGAGAAGTGCCCACTTTGTTGCTAATGCGGTTGGCTTTTGGAGCAGGGCTTTGTCGATTTGGTTTGTTTCGGGCCGTTCGCGCTAGTCGCTAGTGCTGTCTGGGGCGAGTGGAATCTGTTTAGGGGGGTGACGCAGGCGGTGGGATTGGCTCAACCGCCTGCGCTCGGCAATCTCGCAACCAAAGCTGCACGGCTCTTCCCACCGCGCCATAGGTACTTTCAATCGGCGGGGTCAAAACCCGCCCCCAATCGGGATAGTCTCCTTGGCGCGAAAACATAAATGCTAGCTGCCAGTCGTTACTCTCGGCGCGACTGCGACTCAAAAACAGCCAGTGATAGTGCTGTAGCTCAACGGCTTTTAAGTCAATATATTGCCGCTCTAGGGTGGTAAAAAAAACTTGATAGATTGGCTCTTCTGTAGGGGGGGCAAACGTGTAAGCCCAAAGCTCAAGATCGATCGGCTCAAATTCCGGCTGGCTGGTTACTAGCACCGTTGTGGGTCGCTGAATCTGGCGAAAAGGCCCAGAACTGCGCTGGATGACTCGGTTCGTATAGCTGGGCAAATCGCGCAGCAGGCCAGCCACAACCGTTTCTAACTCTGTAGGGCAGGCAACTTGAGGTCGCAGTGGGGGGGAAGTATTCTCGTCTGCTTGGGCTAAGCCTGCTCCGTTTAACAGCCAAGTAAAGGCGATCGCCAGGAGCCACCTGCCCCGTGTTCGTTTTTGCCTTGGCCTAGTTGCTATGCTCATGAAGCGGCTAATTCCTGGCAAATACGGTTGAAGGCGGCTTCAGGGTCTGGCGCGGCGGTAATCGGTCGGCCAATGACTAGATAGCTAGCACCAGCGACGATCGCTTGGGCTGGGGTCATCACCCGTCGCTGATCGCCTTGGGTGGCCCACTCTGGCCTAACTCCTGGGCAAACCAGCAAAAAATCGTCGCCACAGGTTCGCCTGAGCAGCGCTGCCTCGTGAGGAGAACAAACCACACCCGCTAGGCCGCTCTCTTGAGCCAGCAAGGCCATTTGCAAAGCATAGTCGCTTAGTTCTAGAGACACCTTGAGTTCAAACGCCAGCGATCGCGCGTCAAGGCTGGTTAGCAGCGTTACGGCAATCAAGTTGGGAGAAGATAGCCCTGCAGCCGTAGCCGCTGCGACAGCCGCTTGCTGAGCCATTTGTAGCGCTGTTTTACCTGCCGGAGCATGAACGGTGATTAAATCAACACCGTAGCCTGCCGCTGTCCGGCAAGCCCCCGCCAGCGTGTTGGGAATATCGTGAAACTTTAGATCAAGAAAAATGCGCTTTCCTTGGTCTTTGAGATAGCTCAAAATGCCAGGGCCGCTGCTGACGAATAGTTCTAACCCCACCTTCCAAAAGGTGACCGCTGGTAACGTTTGCACCAAAGCGATCGCTTCAGCTTCACTCGCCACGTCTAGCGGCACAATCACGCGATCAGCGGTCGTCATTATTTCACCAAACGCACAAACTTCTTTTTACCCATTTGCAAAACTTTGCCGACAAGCGCGTCAGCCGTCTCAAAAGTCAGGTTCGGATCCGCCACGCGATCGCCTTCTAGCTTGACAGCCCCGCCATGAATCTGGCGACGGGCTTCACTGCTAGAACTGCACAGTCCACTGGCTCCCACAATGTAAAAAATCTTGGCCGGAAAGCTAACCGCCGCCAAAGAAAATTCCGGCACATTTTCCGCTTGTTGGGTTTGCCCTTGCGTCAGCGTCAGCGCATCTTGCTGAGCTTGCTGGGCTGCGGCTGTACCCCGGTACTGGCCTGTAATTTCCAGCGCTAGCCTTTTTTGGCGATCGCGCGGATTTTCAGGTAAATCAGTTAGCGGTAAATCGGTTAGCAACTCAAAATACTGCTCAATCAGCTGATCGGGCACTTTTTCTAGCTTTGAGTACATCGACAGCGCATCTTCTTGCAAGCCGACATAATTACCGAGCGACTTCGACATTTTCTGCGTGCCATCGGTACCCAGTAACAGCGGTAGCAACATACCAAACTGGGGCTTCAGACCAAAATGACGCTGCAAATCGCGACCGACTGCAATATTAAACTTTTGATCGGTGCCGCCTAGCTCCACATCCGCCTGTATAGCTACTGAATCATAGCCCTGCATCAGCGGGTACATAAACTCATGCAGATAAATCGGCGTTTCCTGACCGTAACGCTGAGCAAAGCCTTCTTTGGCCAGCA
This sequence comes from Almyronema sp., assembly GCF_052168255.1. NCBI lineage: Bacteria > Bacillati > Cyanobacteriota > Cyanophyceae > Nodosilineales > Nodosilineaceae > Almyronema > Almyronema sp. Next base: position 14,147 of record NZ_JBQLZL010000018.1, read on the forward strand.
TTTGCCCGACGGTCATCGTCGCTAGCAACTCCAAAATTTTGCTCAAATCTAATTTTGATAGCCACTCAGAGTTGTAGCGCACCTCTAAGCGCCCCGGTGTGTCAAAGTCTAAAATCGGGCGCACCTGCTCTAAATAGGTTTGGGCGTTGGCTTTGACATCCGCTTCCGTGAGCTGTTTGCGGACTTCTGACTTGCCCTCAGGGTCACCAATCCGCGCCGTAAAGTCACCAATAATCAGCACAGCCGTATGCCCCGCATCTTGAAAAGCCCGCAGCTTACGCACCGGGATACTATGCCCCAGGTGAATTTCAGCCCCGGTGGGATCGATGCCTAACTTTACCCGCAACGGGCGATCGCTTTGCAACAGCCGCTGGGTCAAATTTTGATCAGGATCTTTGCTTTCTGCCTGATTGGGAAAAACTTCGCTAACTCCCCGGTAAATCCATTGCAATTCCTCTGGAATTACGCCAAATGGCGGGGTCTGAGCAGAAACATTAGCCGTCATCATTTCAATAAAGTAAAGCGCAAAGGATAAAGGTCGTCCGGCTGCTTTTAAAAAATGACCATAAATTAGCCAACGGCTAAGCCGCATAGCTGTTTGTCAATAGCCATCTTTGCCAGTTCCATAGTAGAGGTTTTAGGCTAGGGATCTAAAGCTAGCTAATCGTATCGCCTAAACAACTCAATCGCTCTAGAGCGTTAAAAACAGCAAAGATTCTCCTGAATGGCAGGATTGCTGCTGGATAGGTGAACAAAACCTTAGCGAGTTTATGGCAGGAATGAGCTGCTTGCTTTATCCTGGAGGCCAATCATAGATTTTATAGATTTTTGGTCGGCTGTTAGATCTCACGGAGAAAATAGACCTTTATAATTTTCAGAATCTAAGAATCTACTTTTTTCAAAATTGTCAATAAGGGAAGTACAACCGCAGTGTCTACGAATACTGTCCGCCAAACGCGATCGCGCTCGGCTCAGCGTCACGCCAAGTCATTAGACGTTCTCAAGTTCATTCAAGACGTCGGCCAGGTGGCAACTGCCAGCATTCTAGGCGCAACGATGCTCACTAGCGCAGTGGTAGCGGGCGGGCTAGTTGGCCTCGCAGTGAGCTTTCGTAACCTGCCCGATGTTCGCATTTTGCGCAACTATCTGCCCACCGAAACTAGCTATATTTACGACATCAACGGCACGCTGCTCGACAGCTTACATGACGAAGCCAACCGCGAAGTAGTTGACCTCAACGACATTTCCCCAGACCTAAAGCGGGCAGTTTTAGCCATTGAAGACAGCTACTTCTATACCCACAAAGGCATTAATCCCAGCAGTGTGGCTCGGGCTTTATTAGCCAACATGCAGGCAGGTTCAACGGTTGAAGGGGGTTCAACCATCACCATGCAGTTGGTCAAAAACCTGTTTTTGAGTCCCGATCGCACCGTCAGCCGTAAGTTAGCTGAAGCCGTGCTAGCCCTGCGCCTAGAGCAAATTTTTGACAAAAATCAAATTTTAGAAATGTACCTCAATCAGGTGTATTGGGGACACAACACCTATGGCGTTGAAACCGCCGCTCAGAGCTACTTCAACAAATCAGCGACAGACTTGACCCTGGCCGAATCAGCCATGATGGCTGGCCTCATTCAAGCCCCCGAAGAATTTAGCCCCTTCGTAGATTATCAAGAAGCCAAACGTCGCCAGACGCTAGTCCTCAGCCGTATGCGCCAGCTCCAGTGGATTACCGCTGAAGAAGAAGCGACTGCTAAAGCTCAGCCCCTGCTAATTGGCGAAATCACCTCATTTCGCTCTAGCCAATCGCCTTGGGTTACCGAAGCAGTGGTTCAAGAACTGACCGATCAGTTTGGTCAAGAGGCGATCTTGAAGGGGGGCATGCGGGTACAAACCACCATCGACCTCAACTTTCAACGCATTGCTGAAGAAACCGTTAAGCGCAACCACGCTGTTTTACGACGCCGGGGATTGTATGCCGATCAAATGGCTTTGGTCGCCGTTGATCCCCGAACGCACTTTATTAAAGCTTTAGTCGGCGGGGTCGATTACCAAGATAGCCAGTTCAACCGCGCTATTCAGGCGCAAAGACAGCCCGGTTCTTCTTTCAAGCCTTTTGTCTACTATGCGGCGTTTGCCTCTGGGCGCTACTCACCTGAAAGTGCGATCGCTGACACACCCGTTAGCTATCCTGACGGCTACGAGTCTTACGCTCCCCGTAACTATGATGGCTCCTTCATGGGCAGTATTTCGCTGCGCAAAGCGCTAGAACTATCGCGCAACGTCCCTGCCATTAAACTGGGTCAAGCCGTCGGCATTGATAAAATTATTCAACTGTGCCGCACATTGGGCATCAACAGCCCCATGGAACCCGTCATTTCTTTGCCCCTAGGCGCTGTTGACCTGACGCCGTTGGAAATGGCTGGAGCTTACGCCACCTTTGCTAGCAACGGCTGGCACTCAGACCCCACTTTAATCATTCAAGTAACCGATTCTACAGGGGGTGTTCTTTTAGACAACACGCCCAAGCCGCAGCTAGTGCTAGATCCTTGGGCAGCGGCTTCGCTAACCAGCGTGCTGCAAGGGGTGGTCAATAGCGGTACAGGCCGAGCCGCCCAGATTGGTCGTCCGGCTGCGGGTAAAACCGGAACCACCGATTCCCAGCGAGACATCTGGTTTGTCGGCTATGTCCCTCAGTTAGCTACTGCCGTGTGGGTCGGCAACGATGACTATTCGCCTCTAGGAGCCGGAGCCACAGGGGGCGGATTTGTAGCGCCCGTTTGGCAAGACTTTATGCAGCAAGCCCTCAAAGATGTGCCTGTGGAAAATTTCCGTAGCCCGTCGGAGTTTGTTCGACCGTAGCGGAGGGTTGAACAGTACAAAAACTTGGATTGGCGGCACCCAACAGGTGCGGTCAATCTTCTTTAATCTCTGCTTTCATTCGCTCCAACGTCCGGTGCATTTGGTCAAACATCTGCTGTGGCGTAAAGCCAAATTGGTCGAGTTGGGTTTTGAGCTGTTCTACCGTCATCTGAGCCATGAAGTCATCTGAGAGTTCAAACCGCTTCATAAAGATGCGATAGCGCTCCATAACCGCTTCCATCTGGTCGATGTAAATCTTTTTGCCCTCGCGGTCAAACTTGCCATAGTCACTGCCAAGCTGCATCAGAGACTGGTAGTCCTGAAAAAGCTTCATAGCTTCTTGTTGAACAATTTCGGAGTCAAAGAATCCCATTTTTTTGAATCAATCGTTGCGTAATCTTAAACCGATACTGAGGGCTGTCTAAGGTTGTACCATACGATTTTGTCTCATCCCTTCCGGCTCTAGAGATAGTTTAGAGAACGCTTAAAGCAACGGAGTACGAGGGCTGGGCTAATCACAAATGATGCAACGTCTGTAGATAGATCCAGCGTAAAAGCTTTGAGCTAGGTCAGCCAAGGTGAGATATCCCTACTCATCCTCGCCTTAGCAAAGCTAATCACGAGAAAAGAGGCCAAAGAACCCTTTGCGGGGCTTTTTAGCCGCCGTGACATGGCCGTTGAGTTCGCTCAAGTCGATATCAAGCTGCTTGGCGTACTTGAGGGCAGTGGCGTTTTTGGCGTTGAGCTTAAGGGCTTGCCGAAAATGAACCTTAGCCATACCCGTTAAATTTTGCAACAGATAAGCTTGACCCAGAAGGGTATGATAAACGCTATTTTTGGGTTCGATGCGAACGGCGTCGCGTAATTCTTGCACGGCAAACGCTGGGCTGCCTTTCATTAAATATTCTCTGGCTCGCTCAGCATGGCGCTCAGCATAGTTGATTGGAGTAGCCTCTTCGTGAGCAGGCTTAGTTGAAATAGAAACTGGGCCGGTTTCGGTTGCTGAGACAAGTCCAGAGCGTTTCTCCCGAATGATGGGATCCCCCATCTTCCGGCGGAGATAGACTAAGTTGAGTTCTGAAAGCTGGCGTGTCGTTTGCTCAAAGGTAGCGGCAGCGCTGAATTGGGTTGCCGACAGATCGCTGAGCGCTTTTTCATACAAGACATCAACTTCTGTTTCTGCCACTTCCATAAGCTGCTGAGCCAGTTGCCCTGTCAGACTCATACGGCCTTCGCGACTCAAGCGACGAACTTTGAACCTCAGTGTTGCTAGCGTTTCAGCCCGTCCCTTGTCCTGTTTTAGGCGCTGGTAAGCGGGGTTGACCAGTCTGGCTAAAAGCTGATTGGTGAAGGCTTGAACTTCAGGCTCTTGAGTGGTAAGGATGTCGGGATGCAACTGTTTGGCAACTTGGCGATAGCGCTTGAGAATACGGCGTTCATCGGCTGCAACAGAAACACCAAGTACAGCGTATGGATCAGCAAATTTCTTTAGCCAGTCTTGGGAAAAAGCTTTTTGTGACATGCAGCGATCGCGTAAAGCAAACTAAAAGCTGATGGTAATAGCGACACCCTTAATGTGAGTTCTAACCCAACTGAGCCATGTAGATGCAGCCGCAAGCTAACAGCAAATTGAATTCAGGCTAGAAAACCCGTGGTAGAGAAAACTCAGCTAACCTCTAGGATAATGAAAATTGGAGGTTCCCAGGAGGATTTACACTAAAATGAACGGTAAGCGATGTTAGTTTACAGAAAAATGGCTGCGTGTAATTGCGGGTTGGTTTAGTTAGTCGCCTTACTTCAGCCGCTCTGTCTTTAAGTATTACCGTAATTTTGCTGAATTGCTGAGAATTTGTAGACACCAAAAGGTAAACACAGGCAGCGTTCTGGTGCCGCTCTGTCTTTAAGTATTACCGTAATTTTGCTGAATTGCTGAGAATTTGTAGACACCAAAAGGTAAACACAGGCAGCGTTCTGGTTTCGTAGCTTGCGCCCTTACGTCCTCGGTCAAAGCCCTCAAGACTTGCCATTTTGGCCTCCTTCCTGCCTTGGTAAAAAGGAGTTAGGTGTTAGGGGGGTGCGCTAGAAGCTGAACATGCCAAGGTGGGATGCACCCTACACAGGTCACTCTGAGCATGTCATTCCTGCAATCGGGTCGGCTATTTTGTTAATCATCTTAATGCTACGGGTAAGCACGTTAGCTGACTTAAACGCCCCGCTAACGAGGGCAAAATGGTAGGAAGCGCCGTTTTTATGACTATCATAGGAGCACGTCAAGGGCTATAGCTTCCGCCAGGTTGCTGAGAACTCAATCCGGCTATTTTTTCTGGCGATCGCTTTTGCCCGTCTTCATCCCGGTCACATCCGCTTATGCTGGCTTTTCCGAGAAACCGTAAAACGGCGGCTGCTTTGGCTATTTTGAGCGCCTTAGAGCCACTGCCGCTTCCCATCTCTGGGTTGCACAAGTTTTATTTGGGGCAGCCAGTGTGGGGAATTTTGTATTTGTTACTGGGCTGGACGCAAATTCCGCGAATTGCAAGTGCGATTGAAGGTGTTTGGTATTTGTCGCTCAGTGATGAAGCCTTTAGTGCCCAAATTGCACCCGCAGCAACCCCCGCCCCCGCTCCAGGGGTTGATCCGCAGCAGGTCAGCGCCATTGCAGCGGCAGTGCGAGAACTTGAGCAACTGCGTCAAGAAGGCTTAATTTCAGAGTACGAGTTTGAGCAAAAGCGCCGCCACTTGCTTGATCAAATTACTTAAGGTCAAGTCTTGGCTGCACACCTATAGCTTAGGTTTTTGCTCTAGTAAAATTCAACCAAATCGGCTGCATGCAACGTTTAACAATTGCCTAAAACCAAACGCAACCTGCTATGAATCCGTTTGGCCGTTCCCAGGCTTGGCAAAAGCTGAAACAGTCTTTGCTGGCTAATTTACCACCCCAGCGATCGCAGTTGCTGCAAGACCCCTTTTATCGCTTTCAGTCGGTTACAGAAGTGGGGCAGGCAGCCCAGTTGGGGGTTCGCATTGATGTTAATCGAGCTACCGCCGATGACTGGCTACGCCTACCCGGTGTGTCTATTCATCAAGCGCGTCTACTGGCAACGCTTACCCAGTCTGGCGTACAGCTACACTCTTTAGAAGAGCTAGCTGCCGTCCTTAATACGACAAGTACCCGCCTCAAAGCTTGGGAACCCATTTTACAGTTTTGTTTCTACGATCAAGACGGTGCTGATCATCTTCAGCGGCTTAACCCCAACACAGCAACCGTAGAGCAACTCATTCGCTTGCCTGCGGTTGATTTGTACTTGGCTCGTCGGCTAGTAGAAGGCCGTCGTGCAGGGGCTTATCGCAACTTAGCCGATTTACAGCAGCGTTTAGCGTTGCCAAGTGGGCTGGTAGAAACGCTGCTGCATTATCTGTATTTTTAAGCCACCTCGATAACGGAGCGCTGCTGAAGAACGAATATTCGCTGTCGTCGGCTCAGCGATCGAAGCCGACAGAGTTAAGTATCATTTCAGGCATGAGCCAACCCGGCTTTGTCGTCCCGCCTGTCTCCCCTAAGCGATTTTGCTATTTGCTGCGCCTTATCTAAGCGCTCTTTAACTTTGTGGTAGCGATCGCCTCAAACATTGAGACACTGCAATGACTGAAAGCCGCTGATAGAAACGCTTTCCTTCTACCCTCTGTCCTCCGCCTTTAGCGTGAGTAATGGCGCAGCAAAGGCAAACGCTAGAAAAGGTGTAGTTCACAGCAGTTCACGGTAAGCTAAAGGTGTTTTGAGATTTGTCCGGATATCAAAAGTTTTAGGGGAAATTCATGTCGCTGCGAGCCGTTGCGATCGCCGTTTTAGCCTGTTGTTTGTGGGTTATGAGCTGGCTGTTTGTGTCACCTGCCCAGGCGCTAACTTCTGTAGCGCTAACTGATTTAAACTACAAAGCCTGCCCTGAAGAACTGTCGCAAGGACTGGTTGGCAGCGGTAGCAGCTCGGAAGCGAATTGCTTCATTGTTTATGGCAAGGCTATCAATAACTCCGGCAAACCCGTGCTCAATGCGGATATCTTTGGGCGGATTTATGATGCGACAGCTAACCCCGTGATGCAAAACCGCAATCGCCTTGGCTCAATTGATGAAGTTCCCCCCGGTGAAAGCAATTTTGAGTTTAGGATTTCGGTGCCAGCCAATCAGCCCACCCCGCTAAAACTCGAACAATTTAAAGCTTCAGGCTTCACTGGCAAAGTTCGTCGCTTTTAGATTGAGTAGCCAAAAGCTCGCTTGGGGAAGCCTACGAACAAGCCCCTAAGCAAGGCTTAAGGGCTTTGTAGGTGGGTTAGATAAATAAGGTTAATAAACCACTGACCCTAAACCCATCGTCACGGCTCTAGAAAGAAATTGCAGCGCCAAAATTGCCAGAATGGGGGAAAAATCAATTCCTCCCAGGGGCGGGATAATCGAGCGAAAAATGTTGAGATAGGGGTCGGTGAGTTGGCTGAGGATAGAAAAAGGAGGGTTATACCAGTCTACGTTGGGGAACCAGGTTAGCAAAATACGAACAATAAGCAGAACAAAGTAAATCTGCAAAAACGTAGAAAGGGTATCTGCCAGTAAGACCAGTAAAGAAGAACTCATAGACAATTTAGATTCCTAAAACCAACGGCTGCCGTAGCGCAAGTTCGCCTTTTAGTGTAACCGATAACTTCAGTTCAGCGCTGTGGCTGCACAATCCTTTAACGTCGTAGCCCAACCCAGCCCTCCAGACGACTGTTCTTTCGTGCAAGCCCAAAATCTAGTTATCGCTAAAGGCAGAAGGTTAAGGGCAGAAGGCAAAATAAAAGCTTTTCTATCAGCGGCTTTCAGCGATTGCAGTGTCTCAACACTGGTGGCTCTGGCTATAAAACAAACGACTTAGGCAATTTGATGCGATCGCTTGGTTTTAAAATCACTTTTTTAGGCGGGTTGTGAGCGGATGAGCGCCAAGGTTGCTTGTACTAACTGTTCGGGTTCAAGCGGCTTCGTCATTTGTCGCTGAAAACCACTGGCGATCGCCCGTTGCTGATCTTCTTCCCGCGCATAGGCGGTTAGAGCGATCGCTGGAACCTGGCCGCCCTCAGCAGCAGGTAAAGCGCGTAGCTGTTGCAAAAGGGTATAGCCATCCATTTCGGGCATACCAATATCACTGATTAACACATCGGGTTGAAAAGAGGCGATCTGAGCCAGCACCGCCGCCGCCGAATCTACCACCATCACCTCAGCGCCATACTGCGTCAGCAGCACTGCCAGCAGTTCACGGGCATCGGCTTCATCATCAACCGCCAGAATTCGAATTCCACTTAGATTTAGATCTTGCGCTAGCAGTTCGTCCGGCGGCTGAGTGTATGCCTCCGGATCGAGCAAAGGCAACTGGACGGTAAAGCTGGCACCTTGACCTTCGCCAGGGCTATCCGCCGTGATAGTGCCGCCATGCGCTTCGACTAACGAACGAACAATCGCCAGCCCTAACCCCAATCCCCCATATTGACGGGTGATAGAAGTATCTTCCTGGCGAAATGACTCAAACAAATAGGGCAAAAAGTCTCTATTGATGCCTTTACCCGTATCGCTGATCGTAATTTGAGCCTGCGTACCCACTTTGGAGAGGCGAATGTCTACTCGACCCTGGTTAGGGGTGAACTTGACTGCGTTAGATAGCAGGTTCCAAACAATTTGCTGGAGGCGAGCAGCATCCCCCGCCACTCGCCCGACTGGCGTTAATTGAGGATGAAGCCAGATAGATTTAGCGATCGCCGCCGTCCTCACCGTGTCAATTGCTGACTCAATCACAAATACCAAATCAACGGGCACCGTATCTATACTCAGCTTGCCCCGCAGAATTTTGGCCACATCGAGCAGGTCGTCAATGAGTTGCGTTTGCAGCTTGGCGTTGCGTTCAATTGTGGCAAGGGCTTCAGCCGTTCGCGTTGGGTTAAAATTACGGGTTTGCAGCAGCTTCGTCCAGCCTAAAATCGGGTTGAGCGGCGATCGCAGCTCGTGAGAAAGCACTGCTAAAAACTCATCTTTGATCCGATTAGCCCGTTCGGCAGCGGCTCTGGCTGACTGTTCTTGCTCTAAGAGACGAGTTCGTTCTTGCTCAACTTGCTGGCGCTCCCAAACATCTTCGACCAAAATCAAAATGCCGCCCACCTCGCCGCTGCCTACACGCCAGGGATGAACTTCCCACCTGAGGCATTGCTCCGAACCATCTGCCAGGGTAAAGCGGTCTTCCTCAAATTTTTCAGTTATCCCTGCTAGACCCCGCTGATGCACCTGCCGCCAACGAGCCGGAATATGGGGAAAAATCTCATAGTGAGATCGCCCCAGTACGGCTGCGATAGATTCAAGCTGGTACATCTCGACCCACCCCTGACTGACGGCAACATAGTGCATATTGCGGTCAAACATGGCAATGCTAACAGGCGCATATTCAATAAACAAACTGAGCTTTTGTTCGCTTTCCTGTAAAGCTAAAACGGCTTGTTGGCGATCGGTCATGTCTCGCCAAGACGCCACATAGCCATCGCCAAATTTAGCCACGCGGATGTCAAAAGCACGGGTTAGACGCTGGTGTCCAAACTCATCTTCATAGATCAAGCTGTCCTTTATCAGCGGCTCTCCTGTGGTAACGACCTGGCAATATTCATCAAACAAGCCGCTGTCGCGATGCCCCGGCAGCAATTCACATAGCCCCCGGCTGAGATGTTGTTCACGCTCTATTTGGCTACTATGGCAGGCAGCATCATTGATGTACTCAGCCTGAAAGTCGATAATCTGCCCCTGCTGATTCCGGATTGCTCTGTAAATGGCAAAGCAGTCCAGCATGTTTTCAACTGAGGATCGAAATCGTTCTTC
>NZ_JBQLZL010000018.1:23984-32737 GCF_052168255.1 Almyronema sp.
TTGTTCTGCCTGTTTGCGTTCTGTAATGTCGAGGTCAATGCCTGCCATCCGCAAGGGTTGACCGTTGGGATCGTACAAGACCTTGCCCTGACTCAGCGCCCACCGAATTCTGCCGTTGGGGTAGACGATACGAAATTCAATGTCATAGTTGGCTTGGGTGGCGATCGCTTGTTCAATAGCGGCCAGCACCCGATCGCAATCGTCTGGATGTAATCGCTGGCAAAACATTTCAAAAGAGCCGTCAAATTGCCCTGGTTCCAGGCCAAACAGCGCTTCTAGATTGTCTGACCAGGTGATGTGTCCTGTCTGAATGTTCCAGTCCCACGTTCCCATGCCAGAAGCGGTCAGCGCTAGCTGTAGGCGCTCTTTGCTCTCGCGCAGTTCAGCTTCAACTCGCTTGCGTTCTGCCAATTCAGTTTGTGACTGCTGATAAAGTTCCGCCTGCCGAAGGGCAATACTCACCTGGGCACTCAGTTCTTTCAGCAAATCGATTTCTAAAGGCTGCCACTGGCGCGGCATCGAGCAGTGATGGACAATCAACATGCCCCATAACTGCTCGTCTTGCAAAATTGGAACCACTAAATTGGCTCGTACTTGCAGCTTGGTCAGTAGTTCCACATGGCAAGCATCTAAATGACCATCGTAAATATCTGGTCTAACGGTGACCCTTCCTTGGCGAAAGGGTTGAATATGGTCTTCACTCAGGCACGGATCGTAGTGGGAGGTCGATAAAAATGGAATCCACCCTGACCCAACCGATTCGGTTGTGACAGTGCCCCAGCCATCGGGCTGTAGGCGAAAAATCAAAACGCGATCGCTTTGGAGAAACTGACGAATTTCATCAACGGCTGTTTGTAAAATTGCCGCCAAATCCAAAGTCTGGTGGATTTTTTGGGTGATGTGAGACACTAAGCGCTCTGCCGCGATGCGTTGATGCAATTGGGCGCGTAGCTGTACCGCTTCGATCGCCTCATCAACCGCCAACTGCAGCCCTTGTGGGGTAATTTGCCCGCTGAGCAAATAGTCGCAAGCCCCTGCTTTCATCGTCTGCACGGCGATTGCTTCGTTGCCCTGCCTGCCCACCACGATCACGGGTATGCAAAAGTCTTGGCTAACGGTTTGCAAACCGTTCAAAAACTCCAGCGCGTCGAGGTCTGGCAGATGCGCCGCCAGCACGACTGCATCGGGTTGGTGCTGTTGCCAGAGACTTAAGCCTTGTTGCCCTAAGGAAGCCTCTAAAAAGGTATAGGTGCAAGCGCGATCGCTTGACAAACAGCGCCGATAAAATTCTCGATCCTCAGAAGAAGCTTCGACCACTAAAACGGTGCGTGAGGGCAAACTCATAGGCTTAGCCTCAAAGGTGATGGGAGCGTCTATCTATATGATTAAGAGCACACTAGGTCAATTCAACAATATCACCATTGTCTGGTTGCACCTAGTTTAGCGATCGCTCGTGATAAAACTTGTGATCAAAGATGACGTTAAAATCACCCTTAATCGACTCTAGAAGCGTCTTCAGTCGGTTGAGAATGGCCGTTGACTTTGCCAAGCTGCTGGCGAACGTCGTCAATTGCTTCGTTAAGCTGGGCAATTTTGTCTTCTAAACCTCGACGCGCTATTTCTATGCGGGCTTCAGTTAAAGGTGAGGCAGAATTCAACGTTTGATCAGCCTCGCTGGACAACACCAAATCATCCATTTCAGCCTCCTCTTGCTGTAGCCGACCGGCCACAACCACTCCCACAATGCCCCCTATAATCCCACCGAGGAAGGCACCCGTAAAAAATCCGGCTGTAAAATTATCTTGCTGACTCATAGACAGAGGTGAGTAGTTTAGTGAAGGTTCTGTCGAGAATTAGGGCAGTGCAATTCAAAGACTTTCAAAAAATAACACGATGGTCGCAGACGACTCTTAATGGCAGGTTAACAGACGTCAAACACAGGCAGCGCCGTAGTCTGCTTAAGTGCCAAACGTGCGATCGCCTGCATCGCCCAACCCTGGCACAATAAACCCCTGATCGTTTAGCCCTTCATCTATAGTGGCAGTATAGATGGTTAAGGCTGGATACGCCTCTGCTAATTTTTGCAAAGCTTGAGGGGCAGCCACTACAGAAATAATTCGAACCAACGCCGGATCAATCCCTCGCTGTGTCAGTTCTGCCATGGCAGAGAGCATGGTTCCCCCTGTGGCTAGCATCGGTTCGCTGACTAAAATCCGGGTTTGAGCATTAAAGCTCTCGGGAAACTTGTTTAAGTAGCAAGACGGCTCTAGCGTTTCTTCATTACGAACAAATCCAATATGATAGACAGACGCTAAGGGTAGCAGCGCTTGAGAACCTTCCAGTAAAGCTAACCCCGCTCTTAAGATAGGAACAATTGCCACTGGAATCTCTGGATTAATAAACGTCGCGGCGCTTGAACCCAACGGGGTTTCTATTGAGGTTTCTACCACGGGCAACCAGTCGCGAATGGCTTCGTAAGTCAACCAACGACCCAGTTCGGTCATGGCGCTGCGAAACAGCACAGAGGGGGTCGCGGCATCTCGCGCGACACCGAGCCAATGCTTGATCAGCGGGTGCGGTGGCACATAAACCCGGAGTTGGAGAGCCATAAATTCAGAAAATCACACAAATCTGAACCATCATACTGCGATCGCTGTCTTTATATCCTATTTTCATGAGAGAACTTTCTGACGCCAATAGCTTTGATGTGATTGTCATTGGCTCTGGCATTGGGGGACTGGTGGCGGCCACTCAGCTAGCTGTGCAAGGCGCTAAAGTTTTGGTCTTAGAGCGCTATCTAATTCCCGGTGGCAGCGCTGGCTATTTTGAGCGCAATGGCTATCGCTTTGATGTGGGAGCCTCAATGATTTTTGGCTTTGGTCAGCAAGGTACCACCAACTTGCTGACGCGGGCACTCGCCGCTGTGGGGATGCACTTGCCTACTGTGCCGGATCCGGTGCAGATTCATTACCACTTACCCCAGGGGCTAGAACTCAAAGTTCACCGCGACTATGAACAATTTTTAGCTGAACTAGGCGATCGCTTTCCTGCCGAGCGCCCAGGCATTCGCCAGTTTTATGATGAGTGCTGGCGCGTTTTTCGCTGCCTCAATGCGATCGAGCTGCTGTCGTTAGAAGAACCAGGTTATGTCGCCCGCGTCTTTTTTCAAAATCCCTTAGCTTGTTTGGGGCTAGCCAAGCGCCTACCGCTCAATGTGGGGCGGGTCGCCCGCCGCTATTTGCGCGATCCAGAACTGCTGAAGTTCATTGACATGGAATGTTACTGCTGGTCAGGCGTAGCCGCCGATCGCACACCTTTAATTAATGCTGGCATGGTGTTTAGCGATCGCCACTATGGCGGCGTCAACTATCCTCAAGGCGGCGTCGGCCAAATTGCCCAAAAACTGGCAGCAGGCTTGCAAAATGTTGGCGGACAGATTCGCTACCGCGCCAGGGTGACGCAAATTTTGACTGAAGCGGGCACCGCTATCGGCGTTAAGCTAGCCTCTGGCGAAATCTATAAGGCACGCCGCATCGTTTCTAACGCGACTCGCTGGGATACCTTCGAAAAACTATTGCCCCAACGACCACTCCCGGCGGCTGAACAACAGTGGCAGCAACGCTATCAAAAAGCACCTAGCTTTGTTAGCTTGCATTTAGGCATTAAGGCCAGTGCCTTGCCCGCCGCAACGCAGTGCCATCATATTTTGCTAGAAGACTGGCCAAAAATGACTGCGGTAGAAGGAACCGTGTTTGTCTCTATTCCCACCCTGTTGGATCCTGCTTTAGCACCCGCCGACCGCCATATCATCCATGCTTTTACCCCTAGCGGCATTAAAACCTGGCAGGGGTTAGCGCCTCACCAATATCAAGCCAAAAAAGCGGCGATCGCTGCTCGTTTGATTCAGCGTCTAGAGCGCATTTGGCCTCATATGGGAACTGCCATCGAATACCGAGAAGTTGGCACCCCTCGTACCCATCAGCGCTTTTTGGGGCGAACAGCAGGGACTTATGGGCCTATCCCCGCAAAACAACTTAGGGGGCTTTTAGGGATGCCTTTCAATCGAACGTCGGTTCCGGGTCTGTACTGTGTCGGGGATAGTACCTTTCCGGGGCAGGGGCTAAACGCCGTGGCTTTTTCTGGCTTTGCCTGCGCCCATCGAATTGCCGTTGACTTGCGGCTACAGCGTCAAAATCATCAGCACTTGGGCGATCGCCATTAGCTTTAGTGACGTAAGCGTTTGCTAGCTCTCCAAGAAGCGATCAGCAGCATTAGCACCGTCAGCGGCATAACAACCAGCAGCAGCACCGAATTAAACGCTTCTATGTTTTCGTGCTTGGCCGCATCTAAAATCAGGTAGGTTGTATAGGCCACGTAATAGCCTAAAAACAATCCCCCTTCCCAGCGGGAGACAATATTACCTGTGGCAAAAATCGGCAAACAGGCGATCGCGACCGCAATCATGACCGGAATATCAAACCGCAACGCTGAGAGATTGACATCAATACCCGTTGGCGTGATCACACCAGCCACTCCCAGCACCAGCAAAATGTTAAAAATATTACTGCCCACTACGTTGCCAACGGCAATATCGCGTTCTCCTCGTAGGCTAGCGATCGCTGATGTGGCCAATTCGGGCAAAGAGGTTCCTGTAGCTACAATCGTTAAGCCAATGACCAGTTGACTAGCTTGAAAGGCTTCAGCAATGGCGATCGCCCCGTTAATCAACAGTCGAGAACCGCCAACTAGCAGCACTAAGCCAATCGCAATAAAGCCCAAATTGACTAACCAGGTCTTTAAAGTTGTTTGGTCGCGTGAACCATATTCTTTTTGATATTCGGCTTGCACAGCAACATCTTTTTCTTTGCGGCCTTGAATAATCAAAAACAGCGTGTAGCAAATCCCACCCAGCACTAAAACCAATCCATCTGAGGAGTTGATAAGGCCATCTAAGCTAAACAGCAGCGTTAAGAAAGAGACGCCTACCATAATAGGTACATCAAGGCGAACGAGCTGCTGAGAAACAATCAGCGGTGAAATTAAAGCAGAAATGCCCAGTATCAGCAAAACATTGAGAATATTGCTGCCAACAATATTGCCCAAAGCAATTTCAGCCTGCTGCGACAGTCCAGACTGGATACTCACAGCCAGTTCCGGCGCACTGGTTCCATAAGCCACAATGGTTAGCCCCACAATCAAAGGAGGAATGCCCACACTAGCAGCCAAACGCGAAGCCCCTTTAACGAGCAATTCTGCGCCAGCTACCAGCAGCACTAACCCAACCAGTAGGATAAAAATATCCGTAAAGCTCATAGAATATGGCCTGTAAAACTTAAAAGCTGAGCCAGAACTCAGCCCATTTATTATTGTCTGTCAATTTGAAAAACTTACTATCCTGCGATTACCAGAGATTATGGATACTCAGCTGTTAAATGTTTAGTTCCCCTAACCCGCCTGCTCCCTGGCGATCGCCCTTAGCTCGGGCACTCCACCGCAATCGGAGCGACGCCCATGCCCGTTATTTGCAACTGGCCACTGTGCGCCCTGATCATCGCCCAGCTAATCGAACGGTCGTCTTTCGTGGCTTTTTGGCCGCCTCTGACTGCCTACAGTTTGTCACCGACTGCCGGAGCGCCAAGGTCGCGCAAATTGAGCAAAATGCCTGGAGTGAAGGTTGCTGGTACTTTGTCAAAACCCGCGAACAGTTTCGCCTTTTAGGTCAATTGACGCTGGTTGGCTCTACTCACCCCGATGCTGAACTGCAAGCAGCCCGCCAGCAAGTTTGGCAGCAGCTATCTGATAAAGCCAAAGGCCAGTTTACCTGGCCACACCCCGGTACTGAGCGCCAACCCACCTCAGCTTTTGAGCAGCCTGTACCCAACGCCGATGAACCCTTAGCCACCTTTTGTTTGCTACTGCTGACACCCGCTGAGGTCGATCATTTAGAACTCAAAGGCGACCCGCAAAACCGCTATCGCTACCAACTCAATGCGGTGAAAGGCTGGACAGTTGAAACCCTCAATCCTTGAGACTGCTGCGAAAATCGGCTGACTTGTTTACTTTCCCGCTGGCAGAGAAAGCGGGTTAACCCCGATCAAAGGGAGCTTACGCTCAAATGCCAGAGCCGTCAAAAAACTCTTCAAAGGTTTTATCTTGGAGGCGGCAACTCGACTTTGCCCCCAAGCGATGAGTCT
Source organism: Almyronema sp. (assembly GCF_052168255.1). Classification (NCBI taxonomy): domain Bacteria; kingdom Bacillati; phylum Cyanobacteriota; class Cyanophyceae; order Nodosilineales; family Nodosilineaceae; genus Almyronema; species Almyronema sp. Next base: position 30,179 of record NZ_JBQLZL010000018.1, read on the forward strand.
CAACCCCAACGGGTTGACGAGACTGGTTTAAAGTTTCCACCTGTTGCTCTAACGCTTCAATGCGATCGAGCAGCGCTCGAATTACCTTAGCCTCTGAGTCGGGAAGCCGACCATGTTCTAACAAATCAGAGCGTTCACCAGAGCGATGCACAACTCGCCCCGGAACCCCCACGACCGTACAGTCGGAAGGAACTTCCCGCAAAACCACTGACCCGGCTCCAATGCGGACATTGTTGCCAACTTGTATGTTGCCAAGCACCTTAGCGCCCGCCCCGACAACAACATGGCTACCCAAGGTCGGGTGTCGCTTACCACTTTCTTTACCTGTACCGCCGAGCGTCACACCTTGGTAAATCAGCCCGTAGTCGCCGACAATAGCCGTCTCACCGATGACCACCCCCATCCCATGATCGATAAACACACCCCGGCCAATAGTGGCACCGGGATGTATTTCAATACCCGTCAAAAAGCGGGCTATGTGAGAAATGAGTCGTGGAATAAACGGCAGACCCAGGTGCCACAGCCAGTGCGCCAAGCGATGAAACAGCAACGCCTGTAACCCTGGATAGCAGAACAACACCTCTAACCAGTTGCGAGCAGCCGGATCGCGATCGAAAATGATACGAAAATCTTCAGCTAGGGCTTTTAACACAGATTTCCCTCAGCAGTCGGGTTGCGCCAGCCTCTATCTTAGCGTTTTTGGGAATTTTACTGAGGTTTTATTCGCACAACGCCTTATTTTAGATGCGCTATGGTCTGGCCGTCAGGACGTAATCGTAGCGATTGCCCTGCTCAAACGCACCCACCCAAACTCGGTAGCTACCTGCTAGCCAATCCGTATCTTGTAGCACAGCATCTGGTTGACGACGGGTACCCGATGCACAGCGAATGGTATTGTCGTCTGGGCCTTGAACTAATAAGGTGGTTGCTTGTCCGCCGCTATCTACCTGCAGCGTTAGCTCAGCTAGATCTTGCTCTAGCACCAGAATGTGATCGGGCGTAGAATCGGCAAAGCCCAGACAAAAATTACCGTCACTGTCGCGACTGACAATATTGGCCAACGAGTAAAAACCTGCGGTAAACCCTTCAGCGCTAGGGGCTTCGTTGGGTAATTCAGCTGGCAATACAAGGTTGTCAAATAGGGCTGTTTGAGCCAGAGCTGGCAAACTGCCTAGCAAAACGAATGCTGCTAGTGCGAGAGAACGATAAGATTTCGATAAAAATTGCAGCATGATTAGAGCGTATATTATCCCTATATATAGGACGAAGGCTGAGCCTGAAAGGTTGCTAGAAACCCTGTCATACTTTAACTTTACTTAGGAGGCTGGCTGTGAGCTTGCTGGTCTTATTTTGCTTACTCCTGATCAGTTTGGCACTGACAGCTTGTTTTGATGTGCTGCCGGAGCTATTAATTAGCTGGCTATCACCGCCTCGATGGGTGGGTTGGGTGGCAATTGTGGCAATTGTGGCTTGGCTAGCTGGCGAATGAGGGTAGCCTATGGCACTTAGCAATTATCTTTGAGGCTTTGTCGTCGCCTAAGTGTAGTCAACAATACGATATAACAAGAAACGAGATGTAAGGAAACCAGAAATCTGCGCTTTTGAATAAGTTTCTCAAAAGCAACTATCTAAATCGCTTTGGAAGCAAACAACTATGAGTTTTTCGAGTGCTGAGTCCTCTCCTATCGACCTTGAGCAGCTTCAGCAAATTTCTGGTAACGATCCAGAGTTTGAACAAGAACTGCTACAGCTCTTTGTTGAGGATGCGATCGCCCAAACGGCTATTTTAGAAGAGGCGATCGCCCAGCAAAACAGCCAAGCTATTGAAGAAACGGCCCATCACCTCAAAGGGGCCAGTGCCAATGTGGGAGCAACCAGCATGGCCGAAACCGCTGCCCAACTCGAAGTAGCGGCTCGCCACCAGCAAAGTGAGCAGCATCACCGTCTATTCAAAGCGCTACAACAAGGCTTAGACGAGGTGCGTCATTACCTAAACGGCCTAGATAGCTAACGGGCTAACTAAGCCAACTAAGCAACCTTAATTTTGCGTCTGAGTATCGACGCTGCCATAAAGTTCAGGTAGTTCACGAGTAGACGGCAAAGTTTTGGTGTCGCGGGTTTCAATATAGCCCGTATAGTAAGCCCCTGCTTCAATTTCCAAAGCCCCCGCCACCACATCTCCTTCTAGACGAGCAGTTCGGCTCAAAGTGAGTTTGCCCTCTACAAAAACACGAGCTTTGAGGACACCCTGGACAACGATATTTTTGGCTCTTACTTCTGGCCCTTCAACCAGACCCGTCTGAGAGATTTCCATATCGCCTTTAACTTCAACAGTTCCGTGAATAATGCCATCTACACGGAGCAGGCCATTGGCATGTAAAATCCCTTCAAACTCGCTATTTTGACTCAAGTAGGTCAACATTGGTGCCGACTTGCGCTTAAACATAAATGCCTGTCCTGTCTTAAATGGTTGGCTTTCCTGCAACACCCCTCAAAATACTCGCATTGATTCTAGATTTTGGGTTACTGTTCCTGGCGGTGTTTTTGAGTTTCTCACTG
>NZ_JBQLZL010000019.1:0-7022 GCF_052168255.1 Almyronema sp.
TGAGCAGTTAGGGGTGTCTTTGGAGTAGAGCTACAGATGACTTTTGATATTGAAGAGACGAACATCGCTTTAAACTCACACAAACCAACTCTGTAAAGCGGCTCTAACGTGCATCGTCACGATCCTTGCATACAGAACCTGCTACTCAACACACATCGGCAAACGGATGCAGAACTCAGTGCCCTGACCCACTTCAGATTGAACTTCCAGGCTGCCCTCATGTTTTTCGACAACGATTTGACGAGCGATCGCCAATCCCAGTCCGGTTCCTTTACCGACTTCTTTGGTGGTAAACAAATGGTCAAAAATCTTGCCTCTGACCGCCTCACTGATGCCTTTCCCGTTATCACTGATCCGAATTTCGATTGCATTTGATTGTGTCAATGCTGTTTGAATGGTGATGGTCTGAGGTTTGGACTCCAACTCAACAAACGTTGCCTGTTGTGCCGCTTCATCAAAAACATCGATCGCGTTTGCCAGAAGGTTCATAAATACCTGATTGAGTTGACCGGGAAAACATTTGAGCGCAGGAATATTGCCATAATTTGTCACAACTTCAATCGCTGGGCGCTTGTCGCTTGCTTTCAATCGATGCTTCAAAATCAGAATCGTGCTGTCAATCCCCTCATGAATGTTGAACGATACTTTGTAATCTTTGTCAGCTCTGGAGAAGGTTCTTAAACTGGTACTGATACTGCGGATGCGATCGACTCCTAATTGCATTGAGTGAATTAACTTTGGCAGGTCTTCCTGGACGTACTCTAGATCGATCGCTGCAATTTCCTCTTGAATCAAAGCACTGGGAGTAGGGTATTCCTGCTGATATAGCTCAATCAATCCAAAGACATCTTTGACGTAATCCAAAGCAGGTTGCAAGTTGCCCGCAATAAAACCAACCGGATTGTTAATCTCATGGGCCACTCCTGCCACCAGATTGCCCAATGCCGACATTTTTTCACTTTGCACAATCTGTAGCTGAGCGTTTTGCAAGTTATTGAGTGCATCTTCTAGCTGTTGAGCATATTGTTGCGCTTGTTCATACAGACGAGCATTCTCTAGGGAAATTGCCGCTTGAGCGCATAACAAAGTGAGAAGTTCGACGCGATCGCTAGTGAAAGCCCCCATCATTAAATTATTTTCCAGATACAAAATTCCCTTTAACTGACCTTGATGCAAAATCGGGCTACACAAGATACTTTGAGGCTGCTGACGGATGATATAGGGGTCGCTGGCTAAGGTTGGATCGGCACTTGCATCAACGATGACGGCAGTCTGCCTATCATGCTTGACTTTGTAAATCAGTTTGTGGGGAATATCCTGACTCTCTTCAATGGGAATCTGCTGCAAGTCAACTGGTTCTGATCCAGTGGTAATTGAACCTTTGATAAACAGGCGTTCACCTTTGGTGTCGCGTAGCGAATCGTCTCGCATGAGCATGAGCACGCATTTATCAGCCCCAGCATTTTCAATGACAATTCCAAGCAACGATGAAAGCAGTTTTTCCAGTTCAATTTCACCTGAGATAGCTTGAGAAGCTTTGAGAATGGCCTTTAAATCTAGGCTGTCTGAAACGCTACTGCTAGAACTCGTAGAACTGTCGGAGGTGACAGTCCCCAAGGCAAAGACGGTTTCGTTAACCGATATGGTGGCGCGGGTTTGTTGAAGAATCGGAGCGAGCAGTTGCGGATAGCGCTGTTCCAGGTCAGCGACTTTGGCTTTTGCACTCCAACGGGCATAACTATAGTAAGCTTCAATTATGTATTCTCCGGCTATGCGCTGTTTACCCCAATCCAGGTAAAACTTTGCTGCCAGTTCGTTACTGAGGGCTTCATCCTGAACATATTCGTTGACTTTGGCTCCAGAAATTGCCTTGTCATATAGCTCAATTGCTTCGGTTTTTTGTCCTAAAACTCGGCATTTTTCTGCCTTTATTAAGTCAACTTTATGTTGGTAATTCATGGGGGCATGGTGCGCCCATTGAGTCAGAATAGTTTGATGAGTCTCTGCCAGGGCGAGAGTGTTAGCTTGCTCGCTTTCTGAGTGCGTAGAGTAGAGTGTCAAGTAGGTTAATCCGGCATAAAAATGAAAAACCGGAATTTGAAGCATTCCTGTAGCTGACATCAAATAGCTGTTAGCTTGGGTGATATAGCCTAGAACATTGGTATAGTTGCCAAAAATATAGGCAAGCATCAGTTTATAGGTATAGGCAACAGCAAGGATGGTGAATTCATTATTTTGATGGTGTTTAGGAAACATCACCGTTTCATCGTAGGCAGTACCACTTAGTAAATCTGGTTGATTGACAATTTCCTTCAAGTTTTGCGCCGTCTGTTGTGTCACCCTTAGGTAAGTTAGGGGAGAATCTTGCTTCACAGTCGCCAAGACAACACAGTAATTCTCTATTTCTAGTTCCCAGTCATCCAGATTCACTCCAGTGAATAAACGATTGTAAAAATAAATAGATAAATGGTAACCAGCAGTGAGGAAATCACCAGTTTCCATTCCAGCCAGATACCCCGCTTTTAGCGTTGGGATGATTTCTCTGAGTGCTTCTTGACGATGCTGGAGAAAAGCGCCAAACACCAGTAAAGTTTGAGACTTAAATTCTTGGGCATTTAACTGATTGAGTAAGCTCAATGCCAATCGCCCAAAATCATAACCTGTTTTTACTTCTCCTAAAAAAGAAGACAGCACCTTGCCATAACCTATATATCCGAGGGTTGATGCAGTTGCATTCCCAAATTGAAGGGATAGACTCACCATTGTGGAGCAAAGCGAAGGAAATAAGGTAGGATTTGCCAAAAAAATGGGAGCAAACAATATTGCTAACAGTTGCATTGCCGCAATTATTCGAGGATTGCTCATCATAGGGAGGTGAATCAGTTCTGAAATCTGTTTGCCCTGGAGTTGGTCTGCAAGGGTTTGGAGTGCTTTGCTGATCAGGGCTTCGTTGGGTTCAGAAACAAACTCAACTCCTAATTGTTCAAGGGCATTTCTGCCTACAGCGATCGCTTTTAACATCTGACTCTGGGCTGTCAGTGCGCTAATTTGGATTTCATAAATCTTCACTTTGTCTAGTATGTTTTGGGCTGATTGCAACACCTCGGTTGCCATTTCTATCATCCCCTCAAAATCGGCATTCAAGTAAGCAGTTTCCGCCGCAGCTACATAAAGATTCAGAGTTAATTCATACTGATTTTGCCAACAGTCCACAGCAAGCAATTCTAGCCCTGTTTGCAAAAAACTTCTGGCGGTTGCATAAGCTGTAGAATTTCTGGCTTTCTGTCCGGCGGCTAAATTCAGTCTGGCTAAAGCTTCCCGTTCTCTTGGTTGAGTTATTAGCTCAATTGCTAGATTTAAATGCCCGACAATATCAAATAGCTTTTCCTCTTTTTCTATCTCTGGTAAGTTTTGTTGGAGTAATTGTCCGATTTTGAGATGAGTTGCCTGTTTTTGGTCGTCGGGAATTAGGGAATAGGCGGCTTGCTGGATGCGATCGTGTAAAAATCGATAGGTTGAATTAACTGTATCCTCTAAGTCAGACTGTTGTGTACCCTGAAAAAACTTATAAGTCTGGCTGGTGGGCAAAATCAAGCCTGATTGCAAGGCTTTCCACAATGCTGTTGCGGCATCGGTTGCAGAAAATTCTGAAACTATAGCTAATGTCTTTAAATCAAATTGTGCGCCAATACAGGCAGCAAGTTTGAGGACATTTTGGGTTGCATCGGGCAACTTTTGCAGTTCCAGTGCTATGAACTGTACTACATCATCAGTGAGCGAGAGCAATTTCACTGCTGCAATATCGCACTGCCAATGTCCTACATTGAAGTCATAAGCAATGTAGCCATCTTGATGCAAAGCTTTCAGAAATTGGGTTGCAAAGAAGGGGTTGCCTTTGGTTTTTTGATAAACTAACTCGCTCAAAGGTTGCGCTAGAACTCTTGTACAACTGAGGGTGTCAGCCACCAAATGATTGACATGAGATTGACTCAATGGAGCTAGAGTCAGGGTAGTGATGATTGCCAAGTCTTTCTTCATCTCCTCAAGTATTAACATTAAGGGATGAGCCGCAAAGACTTCGTTATCCCGATAGGCTCCAATTATCAGCAGATAGCCCATCTCGCTTTGATTCATCAACACTTGCATCAAGCTTAGTGAAGCGGAATCTGCCCACTGCAAGTCATCAAGAAACATTACCAAAGGATGCTGCTGTGTCGCGAACAAGGCTATGAACTTGCCAAATAACAAGTTGAAGCGGTTTAAAGCAGCACTACCACTGAGTTCTAGGACTGCTGGCTGTTTGCCGATAATTTGCTCCAGTTCGGGAATGACTTCTATTAAAACTTGCCCATTTTCACCTAAAGCAGACAAGATTTTCTCTTTCCACTGCAACAATTTAGTATCGCTTTCACTCAGCAATTGCCCCATCAAGTCACGAAAAGCCTGGACAAAAGCACTCAAAGGAATATTGCGTTTTAATTGCTCGTATTTGCCTTTGATGAAGTAGCCACACTGTCGCACGATCGGTTTATGCACTTCGTTGACGATGGCGGTTTTGCCAATTCCAGAAAACCCTGCAACCAGCATCATTTCTGTTGCACCCAGACTAACTCGATCGAATGCTTGCAGTAAAGTTGCTGCTTCGGTTTCTCGTCCGTAGAGCTTTTCGGGGATAAGGAGGCGATCGGAGACATCGCGCTGCCCTAACTCAAACCAGGCGTGTTTGCCTGTTGCTTGCCACTGTTGCTGGCATTGCATCAGGTCGTGCTTGAGTCCTAAGGCGCTTTGATAGCGGTCTTCGGCATTCTTCGCCATCAGTTTATGGACAATTTCGCCCACGATTAACGGTAAGTCTGAATTGACATCGCAAACTGAAGGGGGGTATTTTGCCAGGTGACAATGCACCAACTCCATCGGATCAGAAGACTGGAAGGGTAGCTGTCCGGTGAGCAGTTCAAACAACGTTACTCCTAATGAGTAGAAATCGCTGCGATAGTCAATGCCCCGATTCATGCGTCCAGTTTGCTCTGGCGATAGATAAGCCAGAGTTCCCTCTAGCACATTAGGATTCTGAATTTCCTGGTTTTCTCTTGGCAATAGCGAGGCAATACTAAAGTCAATCAGCTTAACCTGTTTCGTTTCAGGATGAATCAGAATGTTGGCAGGTTTGAGGTCTTTGTGTACCACGCGATGCTGGCATAGTCCGTGGAGGATATCGGCAAGTTGTAGCGCGATCGTCAACACGTCTGCCAGGTGCAACGACTGCTGCTGCATGTATTTACTCAACGCCACCCCACCCCAATCCTCCATCACCAACGCATAGCCACCCCCGACAGACTCCAGGCTCAACGGCTGAACGACTCCTGGAAGGTTGAGGTTTTTGGCAATGGTGTACTGATTGCGAAACTGAACTAATTCACTGAAGGTTGGATAGTCGCGCTGCAACATTTTGATCACTACCGGCTGCTGTGAGTTCGTTTTCACGGCTCGATACACGACCGTTCGAGAGCCGGAATACAACTGTTCGGTAATGGTGTAACCCGCGATCGCAGCAGGGGTATGACAAGAGATGTTGTCAGAAGGCTTCATAGCAATGGGTGATGGAAATCTAATTCAATTTCATTACCTCTAAGATTCCCTATGAGACCGGCGATTGTGAGCCATGGCAACGATTTTGGACAAAAAGGGCCATTTGGTCAACCCTTGCCACGTAGAGATTGGTAGTGTTCTAGACCTGTTAAAGCTCTGTCAGACAACTCGCCCAAATTCATGGCGATTGATAATTAGAAAGATGGTCATTGATATCACAACGTCAATGTTGAAAGCTTGCAAGAGCAGTCCAAAGAGAGCTGCTCAGAGGTGGCCTTTGGGGCTTGGTGGAGTCCCAAGTACGGGGAGCTGGGCGAGAGTGACGTTCCAGACGATGAGCTAACAGAGGCTCCTTGTTCTGTGTGTCAGGGATCCCTGGAGAAGCATTTCTACCCGAAAGACGGAGCTATTAAATCGATGCTGCGTTGCCACGATAAGGGGCAAGCGAGCTGTCCAGATGTGGCCTTCTTCAAGACCGATGAAGGCTACTGGAGTCCAGAGTATGGCGAATTGCAACAGGCCGTGAATGCATAAATCGCAAGTTGAAGTAGAGCAGGAGAGCAGAAAATGAGTACTCGCAATTTCAACGTCTTAACTATTGCTGGCAATATTGCCGCTGAGCCAGAGATCAAGTCAGTCACGACTCGCAGCGGTAAAGAGACTCAGGTGGCAGAAGTGACTATCTATGCCGAGCAGCCGACCCGTGACGAGAGCTTCCGCATCCGTTTATCCATTTGGGAAGGCTCTAGTACTTGGAGCGTATTGCCCTACCTGAAGACCGACAGCTTAATTACAGCTATCGGGCCAATGGGGTTTTCTCCCTACATAACGAGCACGGATAACTCACCGCGCGGGCGTGCAAATGGAAGTGGATCGCATCGTGCTCAACATCGTGAATGACGACAGCGAGTCAGGACGACACTGACCGGCAGCCGTCTGAGCCGGTCGAGGTAGCGGCGTAATACATCCCTTTATCCAGAAACTACTAGAACTGGAGCCGGAGATTTTGTCGTTCTACTGGAATGGGCGGCAGATTCTGCGGATTGAAGACGGAACAGTAGTGCTAGAGCGCTCTGTCCGTCGGAGTTCAGGACTGCTGACAGTTCATTTCAATGATGAACCGACCCCTGTGTACTTTTTACCAATTTCGTAGCTGAGCGATGGCTTTAAGTGAGGAGCGACAAAGTCAGCTTGCTGAGGCGTTCCAGGAGCGCTTACTGTCAGGCGATCGCTTCTTTAGAGCAAGGTGAAAAACCAATTCTGACAGTCTCCAACACGATGGGCAGCTTCATCGAGAACTACGCCGATGAGAACGATATTGCCCCTGGTGATTCCTTTGATGCTGACTTCAGCGACATCCTGACGCGATACCTAGAGCGTAGTCGAGATGTGCTGGAGAAAGACTACGACGGCACCACAACTCGCAGACCGCT
>NZ_JBQLZL010000020.1:0-5753 GCF_052168255.1 Almyronema sp.
GCCCCCCATCCCCCCCACCCACTACCCTACTCCCTGTCACCCTTTTCCCTCCCCCTATGACCTCTCCCCAAATCGGTATCATCATGGGCAGCGACTCCGATCTGCCGACAATGCAAGCAGCGATCGCCATTTGCGAAGATTTTCAAGTAGCCCATGAGGTAGCCATTGTTTCAGCCCACCGAACCCCAGAACGCATGGTTGAGTACGCTCAACAGGCTCATCAGCGAGGCTTAAAAGTCATTATTGCCGGAGCAGGCGGCGCAGCCCATCTCCCAGGGATGGTCGCAGCGCTGACGCCGCTCCCCGTCATTGGCGTTCCGATCAAAACCAGTACATTGCAGGGGGTAGACTCGCTCTACTCAATTGTGCAAATGCCTAGAGGTATTCCAGTTGCCACTGTAGCCATCGGCAATGGTCAAAATGCCGGGTTGCTGGCTGTGCAAATTCTCGCAAGCCATCAGCCGGAACTGCTCGAACAGGTGCAGATCTATCGCCAAGCCCTAAAAAACACAGTGATAGATAAACAAAAACGGCTAGAAACCCTGGGCTATGCGCAGTATTTGCAAGAAATGTAGGCGATCGCCCCAGTAACTATCGCAATCAATCAAATTGGGATAGAACCGTAGCCGAAGAGGGGCAAAAAAACAGGGCTTGAGGTTTCTCGCAGTTCGTCACATAGCTTAATCTTTCCTGACCAGAACCAGTAAACTTACGGAAAAATTTCGCTTTTTTGAGTCAAGAGTTTAATTTTTGGGCTATTCTCCATCATAATTCGTGCATTCCAGTGGGGAGACGCCCGAAAAGTATCGCTTGATACAGATTGCCTCTGCCAGAATTGATGGAATCATTCTGACCTCCCTTAATGTGTCATCTGCCCATAGCACGAAAATAAGTGCGATTTTGTATCAGCAAGATCCCCTTATTCTGTTTAAGAAGCTTATCTTCTTAAGTCATAAGTTTCTTTATCTATGAGCTATCCAAGGCTATTTGCTCCAGCCTTGGCTAAACTCCTCACACCACCAGCGGGGCAAGTTTCTATCGTTAGGTAGATTGCCCGTTTTTACTGACTGAGGCTGTGTTTGCTATCTGATTGTGTTGAAGGAACGTCTTAAGAGATGTCTGGTTTAGTTCTCCGAAAAAAATCTAAGCGCAGGGGGCATAAATCCGCCTTCTGGAACGCTAACGTACCTGCCTTTGACGAGGTACTCCAGAAAAGTCTAGGTAAAAATCCTTGGAACTGGTTGGCGTGTATTCCCTTAGCTCTGCTGATTGTTGGGGTTTGGGGAGTTGCAGCTCATGCCCAGGACGAGGCGATCACCCCTGATAATGTCCAAGCCGTCTTGGATAATATCTGGATTACGGTGGCAGCGGTTTTAGTCATTTTCATGAATGCTGGTTTCGGCATGTTGGAAACTGGCTTCTGCCGTCAGAAAAACGCCGTTAACATCCTTTCTAAAAACCTCATCGTCTTTGCTCTGGCCACTTTGGCTTATTGGGCGATCGGGTTCTCTTTGATGTATGGCTCGGGTGGTAATGGCTGGATCGGGGGCGGCGGCTGGTTCTTAAGCAGCTCTGAGCCAGCTACCTACGGTCTTGGCGAAAGTAATTTGACCATCCCCGTTTCTTTTCTGTTCCAGGTGGCTTTTGCGGCCACAGCCGCCACTATCGTTTCGGGTGCCGTTGCTGAGCGTATCAAGTTCATTGACTTTATTATCTTTAGCCTGCTGCTGACAGGTATTTCCTATCCCATCACTGGGCACTGGGTTTGGGCTGGCGGCTGGCTTTCTGAGCTGGGTTTTTCTGACTTTGCTGGCTCTACCGTTGTGCATTCAGTAGGTGGCTGGGCAGCTCTGATGGGGGCAGCTTTCCTCGGCCCTCGGATTGGTAAGTACCAAGATGGACACGTTAACGCCATTCCTGGCCACAGCATGACGGTAGCCATGCTGGGTTGTTTGATTCTTTGGATTGGCTGGTTTGGGTTTAACCCTGGTTCTGAGTTAGCTGCTAGCCTAAATGTCCCCTACATTGCGGTTACGACTAACTTAGCAGCGGCTGCCGGAGGCGTAGCGGCCACCTGTACTGCTTGGGCGCTCAATGGCAAGCCAGACCTTTCCATGATTATCAACGGCATTTTGGCTGGACTGGTTGGTATTACAGCCGGGTGCGCGGGCGTTGGCTATTGGGGCGCGGTGATTATCGGCTTAATTGCGGGTATTATCGTCGTTTTCTCCGTTGCGTTCTTCGACAGCATCAAAATTGACGACCCGGTAGGCGCTATCTCTGTACACCTGGTTTGTGGTGTTTGGGGTACTTTTGCCGTCGGCCTGTTTGATCTAGAATCAGGTCTCTTTTTTGGCGGTGGCGTCGGGCAACTGGGTGCGCAAATCATTGGCATTCTTTCGATCGGGCTGTTTACAGTCATTGCCGCTTCCATTTTCTGGCTGGCACTCAAGGCAACCTTAGGTTTGCGGGTAACGCCAGAAGAAGAACTCAAAGGGCTTGATATTGCCGAACATGGCATGGAAGCTTATAGCGGTTTCTTGAAAGATACCAGCGATATGGGCACTCTCTAATCAGCGAGGTGTCATCGTTTGTTTCACAAAGCATTTTTGCTGTGTGAAAGCCTCTCAAGGGGGAGCAGTTCAACTGCTCCCTCTTTCTTAGTTTTGCCACTGGGCATAGGAAATAAGCCCTAGCCGCCGTTGAACGGTGAGCCAGTCGCTTGTCAGGCTGGTGTCTATCCGGCCATTCGAAAACGCACAGGCGACAACAGGAATAGCTTCGATCGCGGCTAAACCAATCAACGCTTCCACCAAAACGGCATTGAGCTGAGGAGGATGGATCAGCGACTTTGCCAGTTGCGTTTTCAAAACGGCGATGCAGTCGTGGGTGGCAGCAAAGGAACTTTGCCCAAGCAGCACCAGTGCTTGACAAGCCGTTAGCCGACCGCTCAAAGGTTGGCGGGCATCGCTTAAAACGTTTGCCAAGGCCGGAAGGGCGGCGGGGCCTAAGTAAGCAAACACGTAGGGGAGTTCTTGATGAATAGCGGCGATCGCTGGAAAACTCAGCAGCGAAATCAAAGGTGCGATCGCGCTGCAGGTGCCCATCTGCCCCAACGCCCGCCAAGCATGAATGGGTACGTTAGCTACGGGCGAGGTTTCCAAACAAAGACCCACCTCCAGCGCCAGAGCAATCAGCGTATCTACCTGCGGCACTCCCAAAAAAGCCACATACTGAGGCCAGGTGAGCGGCTGACCCACAACGCCCAAAGGTAATTCACAAAGCCGCTGGCGTAACGACACCGACCGCTCAGCCTTCATCGATCGCGCCCCGCCAACCAATATGTACTTTGTCAACTTTCTGCAAAAGCTCGTAAGACAACTACTATCTCCTTTACAACTTCCCACAATCCTGCCGTTTTGTCCGAAGATAGAAACAGCTTTGATCGATTGGCTAAAACGCTTGATCTAAACCAGTTTTAGCAGCTAGCGAGTCCCCATTGACCGAGCAATATAGTTTTATTGGCAGACATGGTGTTTGACAATCATCCATGAGTAATCCCGCTTCTGTCTTACAGGAATTACTACAGGAAATTCCCCAGCTTAGATCGCAACTCTATTTCAAAGCCTCCTTAACAGCGCTGTCTCATGCAATGGAGGATCAGGTTCTTGCTAGCTCCGATCAATCGCTGGTAATTGCAAGCTTTCAGCAAGAGCGGTTTTATCGCCAAGAAGCGCATCGCTATGAGCGCATTGCTGAAACGACACCTCATGTCTATGTTCTATCAGCCGCAGGCACAGGCTTTGTCGATCGCTTTAATCAGTACGAAACCATCACCTTTGATATTGAAGATGCGTTAACTCAAGAGTGGCATCTGATCGTTTTGGGTGAGAGATATAGCGCTTGTTTGGTATGTCGCGAACGCCAATCTGTAGACGCGGTTGAGCGATCGGCTGGAGCGCCCGCTTTAGATCAGACCCGACGGTTTGAAGGGGTTTGGACGCTAGACGCCCAGGTTAGCCAAAAAGCTGCTGATATTTTGCTGACGCGGATTGCCCGTTATCGGCCTGATTTAGCGCCTAAGATTGCTGAAGCCAAAGCCACCTACATTACCTCTGATCTGGCGATTGATGTCGATAATTTAGGGGCTGATCCGTTTGCCCAAAGGCTAATTACTTACCTGCAGGCAGGGCAATACAAGCTGCTTAAAGCTTACAAAGCCATTTCTGCTCAAGAACGTCGGGAGCGCTTAGTCAATTCGATTACGGCTACAATGCGGCGATCGCTCAATCCTGCCGAAATTTTTCAAGTCGCTGTCCACGAACTGGGGCAAGCGCTAGAAACCTGCCGCTGTTTGATCTATCGCGGTACGGCTGATGATTTTGTAGCAGAAATTCAGCACGAACACCTTAGCGCCAACGTTCCCTCACTGGTGGGCGAAACTTGGCCGCTAGAGGAAAATCCCCTCTTTTGCCAGATTCGGCAGCAGCCAGAAACGATTTTAATGGCTGATGTCACCGATGCGGCATCTCCTTATCACGCCGCGCTAACAACCCTGGAGCCGTTGCTCAGCCACTGGCAGATTCGCGCCTGGTTGATGGTGCCCCTCGTCCACCAAGGACGGCTAGTTGGCATGATTGAACTGCATCATTGCCAAGCGGCTCCTTACAGTTGGTCAGACAACGATGTAGCTCTGGTAGAAGCGATCGCTGCTCAGCTTAGCATTGCAATTATGCAGGCCGAAGCTTACGCCCATTTAGAAAACCTCAATCAGCAGCTTGAAGACCTAGAGCAAACGCGCAGCAACTTAATTGCCATTACCGGACATGAGTTGCGGACGCCCCTCTCGACGATTCAGGTTTGTTTGGAAAGTCTGGCAACTGAGCCTGATATGCCCATGGAGCTAAAACAGGTGATGCTCAGTTCAGCTTTAGACGATGCTGAGCGGTTGCGGAAGCTGGTGCAAGACTTTTTGACCCTATCGCGTTTAGAAAGTGGCCGAATTGTCTGGAATTTAGAATCGCTCTCGCTGCAAGAATGTGTTGATTTAGCGCTCAGCAGCCTCAAAGCCAAATACGGTAAGACCCCTATTCCTAAAATTAAGCGGCAGCTTGCCGCCAAACTTCCTTTGGTGAAAGCCGATGGCGAGTGGCTAGTGGAAGTTCTCAATAAACTTCTAGACAATGCCTGCAAATTTACCCCCGCAGACGGCAAAATTACTCTGAAAGCGGCAACCTGCTCAGACAACCTGATTCAAGTGACGGTGGCCGATACGGGTCGAGGTATCGAACCCAATCGGCTAGAAACTGTTTTTGACCGTTTTTATCAAGAAGAAGGGGCGCTGCGGCGTACGGCTGGTGGTACCGGGCTAGGGCTGGCTATCTGCCGCCAGATTGTAACCGGGATGGGGGGCAAAATTTGGGCCACCTCAGACGGCAAAGACCAAGGCAGTCAATTTCACTTTACGCTGCCCGTGGCCGCTAGCCGCTCCCAGCCGCGAACCCAACGCCAGAGCGCTACGGGGCCATCTGCTGCTAGCAAGCGGGCAAAAAGCCAAACGCTGCCCATGGTGGCGGATTGATTGCGTTAACCTTTTTAGCCAAAGCTGAGGTGAAGATTAGCCCGCGATCGCGGCGGAGAATTGGGCGGGTCTAGCTTGGCTTGGGCGATCGCAGAATTTTGAGGCTGACGTTTGGGGGGCTAATATCAATTCTCGATTTTGGATTTTCGATTTTGAATTGAACAGTCTTTGC
>NZ_JBQLZL010000021.1:0-8533 GCF_052168255.1 Almyronema sp.
GTGCTCATGTCAGCATAGCGATCGCCTGCAGCGGCTCCTTGCGGGGCAACGGCATCTATTTGCTCTAGTTCAGCCGCCGTTAGCTCAATGTCAACGGCAGCCACATTTTCTTCTAGGTATTGACGACGTTTGGTACCAGGAATGGGGACAATATCGTCTGCTTGGGCTAGCAACCAGGCGATCGCCAGTTGAGCCGGGGTAACGCCTTTATCGTTGGCCAACGTCTCAACTTGCTTGACCAAGGCTAAATTTTTAGCAAAGTTTTCTCCCTGAAACCGGGGAGAATGCCGTCGATAATCATCATCAGCAAAGTCGTCCGGACTTTGAAAAGCTCCGGTGAGGAAACCACGACCCAAAGGACTATAAGGGACAAAGCCAATACCCAGCTCACGCACGGTGGGCAAAATTGTGTCTTCAGGTTCGCGGCTCCAGAGAGAATATTCGGTTTGTAACGCCGTGATGGGGTGAACCGCATGGGCGCGACGAATTGTTTCGGCTGCCGCTTCAGACATGCCCAAGTAGCGAACTTTGCCCTGTTGTACCAGTTCAGCCATCGCCCCAATGGTGTCTTCAATCGGAACATCAGGGTCTACCCGATGCTGGTAATAAAGATCAATCACCTCGACCCCCAATCGCTTTAAGGAAGCATCACAGCTTTGCTTAACATAGGCAGGCGTCCCACAAACCCCCTGCCAACCGCCATCGGCGGTGCGAACATTGCCAAATTTAGTTGCAATCACGACCTGTTCGCGACGGTTTTTAATGGCGCGTCCTACAAGTTCTTCGTTGGTAAAGGGGCCATACATATCAGCCGTATCTAGCAGCGTTACCCCTAGTTCAATGGCTCGGTGCAGGGTGGCGATCGCCTCTGTTTCATCCCGACCACTGTAAAACTCAGACATGCCCATACAGCCCAGCCCAATGGCTGAAACGGTTAGTTCTTGGCCTAGTTGGCGTGTTTTCATGATTTGATACCTCTTTTGCAAGTGCGATTAGCGTCGGAGCGGATCACTCTAATTAGTTGGAGCAACTGCTGCTGTCTGTTGAGTTGGGCGTTGGCAGCCTAGTGCAGTCAGCTAGCCCTGGCTAATTCAGCTAAAGGGAACTGTTGGGGTTATTAGCGGTCGCTAGCTGCGCTTCGAGGGTGCAATAGTGCTGAATTTTCCAATCAATGACAGCCAGGTTGTGCTGTAGCTGGTGAATTTGAGCTAAAACCTGCTCTCGGTGGGCTGTCAAAATTTTTCGCCGCTCCTCAAAGGCCGTATCGGGATGTTGACGCACCAAAACGGCATACTGCTGCATTTGGCGAATCGGCATTCCTGTCAGCCGCAGTTTGTTTAAAAACTCAATCCAGCGAATATCGTCCGCTGAGTAGCGGCGATGGCCGTTGGTGGCTCGGCCAATCGGTGAAATTAAACCGCAACGCTCGTAGTAGCGCAGGGTATGAACGCTAAGTCCGGTAGCTTGAGCCACCTGCTGAATTGTGAGTTCTGCTGCCATATCTGCACCATAAAAGTTAGAGCGCGCTCGAAGTCAAGCAAAAAAAATATTCTGGCGATCATTCGATTAGCGGGTAAGGCGGAGAACTTTGTCGCCCTCTGCAGGGCAACTGCCACGGCCATCGCAGTTGCTGGTAGTGACATATAGTTCGCCGTCTGGCCCCATGATGACTTCCCGCAGGCGGCCATATTCGTTTTGCAGGTAAACCTCGTGCTGCTCTAGTTCGCCGCTGGGGCTAAGAGATACCCGATGCAAATGTTGCGATCGCAGCGTACCTACCATCAAATCTCCCTGCCACTCCGGAATCGCCGCTCCGGTATAGATAGCCGCTCCCCCTGGTGGCACAGCTTCAGCCCAGGTCAACACAGGACGCTGTAGATTTTCCTGAGCCTGACACCGATAAATAACAGGCCAACCCAAATTGTCCCCCGCCTGAGCAACGCTAATTTCATCGTGCGCCCGCCGCCCTAGTTCTCCTGTCGGGCCGTGGTCACTAATCCACAAAACCGATTCGCTGGGCCAGTCAAATCCCTGGGTGTTACGAATACCGAGGATATAAGCCGGACTGTTGGGGAAAGGATTGTCGGCAGGAATTTCACCATCGGCGGTTACTCGCAAAATTTTGCCTGCAAGACTCTGGGGATCTTGAGCGCTGTCAGGGTTACGAGCGTCGCCAGTGCCGATATACAACATACCATCGGGGCCAAAACGCAGCCGTCCGCCATTGTGGTAAGTAGCCACAGGAATGTTGTCAACAATGACGCGATCGGCTGTGGCTGTTTGGTTATCAGCAGCAAGTTGCCAGCGTTCAACCCGGTTTGTCAGACTGCCCCCTGCTTCAGTGGTGTAATAAAGATAAAACAGACGATTTTCGGCAAAGTCTGGATGCAGCGCAATGCCCAAAAGCCCCCCTTCACCCCGTGCTGTAGCTGGAATAGTGACGACAGGTTGAGGCTGCAATTGGCCGTCGCGTACCCAGCGCACTCGACCGGGTCGTTCTGTTACCAAGAGATCACCCCCCGGCAAAAAAGCAACGCCCCAGGGGACTTCTAACCCGGTTACCACTGTTTCAACTTGAATATTGACGCTTCCCGTAGGGCCATAGTCTGACTCAATTAGATTGCAGCTATCGGTTAGGGCTGTTTCAGCAGTGGGGGTTGAGGCACGCTGGTTAGCGGCTGAACTAGTTGACGAGGATGACGCTGAGGACTGCGGTTGTTGAGTTTCTTCAACAGAGCCACTACAGGCTAACCCTCCGAGACAGCAAAGACTCAACAAGCCAGCGAGCCGGAGACGGTGTGCAAATTGATACATAGTCAGTATTGAAAAATTAGGTTAGCTAAATGTCGCGATCGCTCAAGCAGGCAGCCATAAACCAACGAACATTGCCAGCAGCGACGAGATAGCAGCGCTGTGCCGTTGGGCAGTCAGCTAACGCTACGGGTATAACACGATTTTGCTAAAACCGACCTCTCTTGCCAGACTTAGATCGGACGCTGAGATCGCGCAGGCTACTGCAAACTTGAGCCTTCATAGCTGTAGTCGCCAGAATTGGCACACTCAGATAGCTGCAAGCCTCAGATAGAAAAGCTTTTCTGCTGCCTGCTGCCTTTAGTTATGCCTGAGGGCGATCGCTACAGTAGCCCAAGGTTTGACGGCAGATCCTTGTTGTCTAAGGCAAAAAATCTTGGCCAACCCTCTAGTGAGGCAGGTAAAGCCATTAATGCTGGTTTCCGCCTATAACCCGGCCAAGGCACAGTAACCGGATTGGGTAAGGATTAAATTTCAGCAAGATTACTGAAGCGATCCGCCTGTCTTTGGCCGCTCAAAAGGCTGTTTGATCGCTACTTAGCCTAGAGAAACGCCTTGGAAAATCAGCCAAATAGCTGTTTAAACCTAGTGAGATTAGGTTCTTCGTCTGTTCAGGTGAACTCTATATAAGTCTCTCAATCACTCAACGATTATTTCAGGGTAAGTCATCGTTGAGCGATTTGAGCAACTGTTCAAAGGCTTTCTGTTGTATGCCGCTGATGAAAACGATTGATGCTCAGCCGAATCAGCTTTTTTATCACCTGCTTAAAGCAAAGCTACCTCTATTTTTAAGCCTAAAGTTCTAGCTCAGTTCAAAACAAATCCTACTTTTTTAGCTTTTAGCTCATTCATCAATCGCTGCGGCTATTGAGACGACTACGCCCGGATACTTTACTGCCATCCCATGAATAGCTTTATGTTTCGGCAACGCTTATTGGCCTTTCGAATTTTTATTTGTCTGGGTTCGCTGATGAGTGCTTTGGTGATTGCGTCTCAATCAGCCCAAGCAGAAACGCCCTCTACTGAGGCACTGCCCGCACCTGAAACCCCTTTGCCCTTGCCGCCGCCTGCTCAGCTTCTGCAACCCGCTTCTTCTACCCCTATTCTTCCTAGCGACACTAGCTTAGAAGAGGTTCCGACCACCATTACCGTTGAAAAATTTGAGGTCATTGGCAGCACGGTCTTTAGTGCCGAAGAATTTGCGGCTGTAACCGATGAGTTTACGAATCGTCCCTTAATGTTTGCAGAGTTATTCCAGGTTCGCGATGCCATTACTCAGCTTTATGTGGAGCATGGATATGTCACGTCTGGGGCTTATCTACCCCCTCAGACCTTAGAGGCTGGCCTGGTTCAAATTCAGGTTTTAGAAGGACGGTTAGAAGACATTACGGTAACAGGCGATCGCCGCTTAAACCCTGGCTATGTAGAGAGTCGTTTGGCCTTAGCCGCAGAAACCCCCTTGAATGTCAATCGGCTTTTAGATGGCCTGCAGTTGCTGCAGTTAGATCCTTTAATCGAAAGTATTTCTGCCGAGCTAGCCACAGGGGTTCAGCCCGGAACCAGCATTTTGAACGTTGAAATTAGCGAAGCTGATCCTTGGAGTGCTGAAATTTCTCTCGACAATGAGCGATCGCCTGCGGTTGGTAGCTTTCGGCGACAGGCTAGTTTAACCCATGCCAATGTCTTTGGCTTAGGCGATCGCTTCAATCTTGCCTATGCCAATACCAACGGCAGCAACGAAGTAGATGCCAGTTATACCCTGCCGGTTAATCCTCAAAATGGCACCTTAAATTTCAGCGTAGGCTTTAGCAATAGCGATGTGATCGAAGCGCCTTTTGATGTTCTAGACATTCAATCAGAGTCTCGCTACTACGAACTGACCTATCGTCAGCCTGTGGTACAAACGCCTCAAGAAGAACTAGCGCTGAGCTTTACCGCTTCTCGCCAAGAAAGCCGCAGCGAATTTTTAGAAGACTTTGGCGATCCCATTCCTTTTCCGTCTGTGGGAGCCGACGAAGAAGGTCGTATTCGGATCTCGGCTTTGCGCTTTACCCAAGAATGGACTCGGCGGCAGCAGCGAGATGTCTTTGCCCTGCGATCGCAATTTAGCTTAGGCTTAGATGCTTTCGGTGCGAACGTCAGTGAAACCGAACCCGATAGCCGCTTTTTTGCTTGGCGTGCTCAAGGGCAATGGGCACATCTATTGGCCGCAGATACGCTCTTGGTCTTGCGTTCTGACCTGCAGCTAACAGGAGATACCCTCCTGCCCCAAGAGCAATTTGGCATAGGCGGACGGCAAACAGTGCGGGGCTACCGCCAAGATCAACTGCTAACAGACAATGGCTTTTTAGCCTCAGCCGAAGTCCGAGTGCCTATTCTCAGAGCTGAAGAAATCGACGGTCTTTTACAGGTGATTCCCTTTGTTGACTTTGGCATGGGTTGGAACAATGGCGATCGCCCCGACCCTGACCCCCATAACCTTTTTTCGGTAGGTTTGGGGTTGCAATGGCAAATGGGCGATCGCTTTTCGGCTCGTTTAGATTGGGGAATTCCCCTGGTTGAGGTCAACGCTAAAGGCGACTCTTTGCAGGATAATGGTTTGTATTTTTCGATCAACTGGAATCCTTTATAAGAACATAGCCGTAGCCTCCGGGTTGAGACACTTCGACTGCGGCAAAACCCCTAAGAGAAAAGCTTTCTTTCTGCCCGCCGCCTTCTGCTTTTAGCGATAGCTGGCATAACCGCGCGGTCAGCCTACTGAGCCAACGTCAGCTTATTGGCTGAAAACCGCTATCAACTGCTGCATGCAGCCTGATTCCCGCAAAGATTGGGCAATCTGAGTTTATGGTGCTACGCACCTAAATTAAGGTGATTTTGATGGGTAAAGCCAGCTAAACTGCCTTTGCTTGAAGGATTTGGCCTTAATCTATGCTCGTAGCGCTATCAGTCTGCCGTTAGTGGCAGGTGATTATATTCTCACCCCTATTTGTTGCCTTATGTCTAGAAGGTTTCCACTTGTGCTGGCGATCGCACTCACTTGTACAACCGGGCTGACGGCTCGACCCGGCTTTAGTCAAGTTACGGCAGACGGCACCCTTTCTACTCGTGTGACGTCTGCCGATGGTTTCAACTTTGCGATTGATGATGGCGATCGCCTTGGCGATAACCTATTTCATAGTTTCCGCGACTTTTCTGTTCCGACAGGAGGGTCTGCTGTATTCAACAACGCCGCAGACATCGCTAATATTTTTGGACGGGTAACGGGGGGCGATCTGTCCACCATTGATGGTCTAATCCAGGCCAACGGCAACGCCAATCTGTTTTTGCTTAACCCCACTGGAATTTTATTTGGCCCCAATGCCCGCCTCAGTATTGGCGGTTCTTTTTTGGCCAGCACGGCTGAGAGTCTTTTATTTGACAACGGCTTTGCTTTTAGTGCAACAAATCCCCAATCTCCGCCACTACTAACGGTTAACACACCTGTTGGCTTACAGTTGGGCGCTAATCCAAAAGCAATTACGGTTCAAGGAGCAGGGCACAACGCCCGACTGACAGCTACAAGTCGAGTTTTAGGCATAAACGGGGGTGCCAGCGGGTTACAGGTTCAACCCGGTAGAACCCTTAGCTTGGTAGGCGGAAACTTAGCCATAGAGGGTGGCTTACTTTCAGCCCCCGGAGGCCGTATTGAACTGGGCAGTGTCACTGCAGGTCGAGTCGATCTCACCTCAAGTGCTCAAGATCTGACCCTCACTTATAGCAATGCCGATGCCTTCGGTACACTCCAAATGACTCAGCAAGCCCTAGCATCTGTTGCCGGAACCAGCGCAGGCGCTATTCAACTGCAAGCAAATCAAATTAGTATTCGAGACGGTTCGCTAGCTGTAGTACAAAATCAGGGTACTTCAGCAGCCGGGGATATTATTGTTAATGCCACGGAATCTCTACAAATCGTTGGCAAATCTCCAACTTTTGTCAGTTCCAGCAGTTTGGTCAATGAAACTCTTAGCAGTGGTGCTGCTGGCGATATCGTGATTACCACGCCTCAGCTAACGGTTGATCAGGGGGGATATGTCCTGGCGCGTACGTTTAGCACCGCACCGGGGGGCAATATTAGGGTGAACGCCAGCGATATTCAGGTAACGGGTTTTGCCGCTGGAGATACCAATGCTTTTCGAGCTGTTAGTCAAATTTTGGCCTCTTCCCACGGAGCAGGGCAGGGGGGCAATGTTTCCCTCTCCACTGAAAACCTTTCAATTTTGGCGGGTGCAAACGTGGCCGCAAGACCCTATAGCATAGGCGACGGGGGGGATGTTAGCGTCAGCGCAGATACGATCTTGATCAACGGTGCGGGGGTACCGGCTGGCAACTACTTTAGTTTGCTTTCGGCTGCCACGTTCAGCGCCGGAAGCGCCGGAAGTCTGACAGTTGATACCCGTACGCTTGTCGTTGAAGCAGGAGGGCGCTTTTCTGCAGCTAGTCTTTTTAACGGGGGGGCAGGAAACCTCACTGCTAATGCTTCTGAATCGATTGAGGTGAGAGGGGGTAAAGATGCTGATACTCCCAGCTACATTGGCACGGCTGTCCAGGCTTTATTTGGATTCTCTTCTAACGCAAACTCAGGCGACACAACACTGAATACGCCAGTTCTGACGGTTACTGACGGGGCAACAATTTTTGTGGAGAATCGAGGAAACGGCAATGCAGGAACGTTGAGAGTTCAAGCCGATCGCTTGTGGCTCAACAATGGGGGGAGTCTTTCGGCTTCAACCAATGCCGGTGAAGGTGGCAATATTGATTTGCAACTGCGTGATCTGTTGCTGATGCGCCACGGCAGTTTCATTAGTGCGGAAGCCGGAGGCACAGGCAATGGGGGCAACATCACCATTAGCGCTCCTGTGATCGTCGGCTTTGAAAACAGTGATATTGTGGCCAATGCTTTTGAGGGTAATGGTGGCAACATCGATATCACTACCCAAGCGATTTTTGGTCTGGAGTTTCGTGATCAGCTCACTCCTGAAAATGATATTACTGCCAGTTCTCGCTTTGGGGTCAACGGGACGGTAACGATTAATAATCCCAATGTTGATGCCGATTCAGCGCTGGTAGAACTCCCCGAAAACATGGTAGATGTGAGCAGTCAGATAGCGACAGGCTGTGCTGAGCAGGCCAATAGCCGCTTTGTCGCTACCGGACGCGGCGGCGTTCCCATCAATCCGGGTGAGCAAGTTGTTAGCGATCGCCCCTGGAATGATATTCGCGATCTCTCTGCATTTGTTCCTGAAGCACCAGAGGCCACAACCTCTGAGGCGTTTGCCAACCCTTCCCCCTTAGTACAAACCAATGGCTGGCTGCGAAACGCAGTCGGACAAGTAGAGCTAGTTGCAGTCAATCCTACGAATCCTACAGCCAATTTTTCTAGTTACGCTACCTGCTCAGGCGCTATTTCACGGTAATGCCTAGCTAAAGTATGCGGCTGAGTTGGCTAACTTCAAGTTGCGGTGCAATAGCGATCGCCAAAGCTATATTGCTGATTTTTGTTACCTCCCAAACGTCTCACTGTCACAGTTGGGGAATTCTAAAGCCAGTCTGCTAAACCTGGCAGGCGATCGCTTACATATCAAGATCGTAGGCTGGTGATGATGAGTAAGGGCTTTATTGGGAGACTAACGATTGCTGCTGTTCTCTTCACTGGGATAACAGCTCCAGCCGGACTGGCTCAGAT